>DAISHW010000021.1:0-15686 GCA_036822295.1 Bdellovibrionales bacterium
GGATCCGCCAAGTTCGTAAGGCGCTGGTTGTTGAAACCCACTGACGAAGTCGGCACGGAATCCATGTACTGGTTGGAGTTCCCGTCGATCAGATCTTTTAATTTCGGCCAGTTCGCGAAGCTAAACGCGTACTCCGCGTTACTTTGCGAGAGCGAAGAGCTCGCGCCATCGTCGTTCACCTGTAGATATTGGGCGCCGGTCTTCCCCGCCAAACGGTCGGCATCCATGGCCCAGGCGGTGGAAGCCATTTGGATCGGCTGGTCGAAGGCCCTGTACCCGCCGCCCCCGGCGCGGTAATGAAGCTTCACCAGCCTTGTGGACTCGGGCATCATTGTCACGCCGGAGCAACCGTTGAACGCCTGCGCGACGCCGGTATTTTGAAAAACTTTAGTCGTGAGTGCCGTCGGGTGCAGCAGTTCATCGATGCGATTTTCCACCGCGGCTCCATCGCCTATCCGTAGGGAAAACCGTCCCCGGCTTCGGGAGAGATCAACGCCGTTATGGTTTTCCCGGTAAAGCAAGCAGGTGTTGTTCGCGTCCCAGATTTCAATTTGAAAGTCGACATTCGCATCCGCAAGCGGGTGGCTCTGCGCATCGACCAGGGTGCCAGTTATGTTAAGGCGGGTTGGCCCTTGCGCCCAGACGATAGGACTCAAAGCCAATGCGACGCAATATATTGGCCAAACGAATTTCTTTTTACACCCCATAGCTGAGTTATCGGGTCTTTCGCTTCCACGCGTGATTCATCCCGTGACAAAGTGCTGCCTCCCGAGCAGCGGTCCTTTGGAAGTCCAATTGAATCGCCAAGTGTCGCGTGGTAGCCGGGAGATATGTTTCCATCTGAAGTCCGGATTTACGATTTTGATCGCGTAGCGAACTATTTGGAGGCCCGATTTCTGGATAAGAAGGCCCGCCGTCCGCGCTATTCGCTGCGTCAGTTCGCCGTGCGCATCGGCTTTCCGGATAGCGGCTCGCTCTCACGCGTGTTGAAGGAAAAGCGCGCGATCACTTTGGCGAGCGCCCAGAAGATCGCGAAGAAGCTTGAACTGTCGACCAACGAGCGGCTCTACTTTTTCCAATTGGTACTTTTGCAGGACGCGAGCGCCGAGGTGCGGGTCCCGCTTCTGCAAAGTTTGCGGCAGAATCTAGCGCGCCAAGAATTCGTCGAGTCGAATGTCGAAGAGAACCTGCAGATCATCGCGGATCACCGGAGCCTGGCGGTACGCGAATGCCTGCGACTGCGTGATCCGCTCCGCCGTCCGCCCATGCTCAACCGCATCTGGCGCGAGAGCACGGCGGTGCCCGACTTTTGCGAGATCTTTCAGCGACTCGAGAAACTGAAACTGGTGAACTGGGATGGCGGGCATTGGACTCCGCATTCCGGCGATCCGATTTTGTTCAGTCCGAAAAAGACCAGCCGGGCGATTCGGCATTACCACGCCAGCTGGCTCGGCGCCGCCGCGAACGCCTTGCAAAACCTGGCGCCGGAAGAGCGCAACTTTCAAGGCACGACTCTGGCGATTCCGGCCGGCGCGCAAGAGGAAATCGTGCGCAAGTTAACGGCGCTCCACCATGAGATCATGGCGCTGGGCCGCGAGCGGGACGCCGACCAGGTCCTGCACATCGGCACGTATCTGATACCCGTGACCTCAACGCCAGACCTGGAGACTGAAGATGCCTGAACTCGCGCGTGTTTTTCTCGGCTTGGTTTTGTTTTGCGCGCTCCCGGCGCGGGCCGGAACGGGCGGGGCGTACGTCGGAAGCGGCGGCATGGTTGTCGATTGCGCGGCCACGGCAAAGGAACCGCCGCGGATCGAAGCCTTGGAATATTGGATCGCGCGCATGAGCCGGGGCGGGGATGGATCGTCGCCACAGGAATTGCGCCGGTTCGAGGAGCTCTCCACGCGGGCCGAGCTCCATGATTTCTTCCGCGAGAAAACGGCGCGGGCGGGTTGGTTCGATCATCGCCTGGAATATTACCGCCAACTGTTGAACTGGGACGAGCCGATCGTGGTCTCGCACCCGCTGCTCGACACCGACGACGACGGATACTTCACGGAACTTCCGGCAAACTGCGAAATCAAACAGGCGGTCGTCCGCCGCTCGAGCCGGCTTTATTGGGCGGAGTCCATCCGCGACCGGCTGGATTTCCGGCAACGCGCGATTTTGGAAATGCACGAACTGGTCTATATGGTGGGGGTGGAACAGTATCGTCACGTTACCAGCGGCAAGACCCAGGATCTGATCGTGCTGCTCTTGACGGCGGATCCCGCCGGCGCGGAGCTGTCCCGATACTTGAGTTCGATGTTCGTCCGCTAGAACGGATTTATGAATCCTTGAGCGGCGTTACCCCGACCCCCGACGGGCGCCCCCCGACGCGGGGACCAAACTGGACTTTGATTCAGGCGGCGATTTGATATTCTGATCGTGTGAGACGTTTCCTGATCGACTTCTTTCACGGCATCAATCATCTTCTGCAAGCACCCCAAAAAGTGATTTGGATCTGCATGGGCCTGGTGGTCCTGAACCTGATCCTTGACGGCAGCTTGTTCCGTCTCTGGAGCCTGCACCGGGACCACGCCACCATCCAAGCGGATATGGCCGGCTTGGAATCCAAGAACGCCGAAATGAAGGCGCGACTCAAGCGCGCCAAAGATCCCGCCTTCCTGGAACGGGAAGCGCGCGATCGATTCGATTTAGTGTCCGAAGGTGACCTCGTCTTCGTTTTCTCGGAAGAGGAGGCGCCATAACCCAAGAAGGAGGCAATGAGTGAGAACTGGTCGGATCAAATGGTTCAATACGCACGACAGTATTGGCTATATTGTTCTTTACGATGGCACGGAGGTTTACTTCCACGCCACCGGTATCAGGAACACTGGTTTGATCGATTTTCTAAACCCTGGAGCCGATGTGAGTTTCGATCTCATACAAACCAGGGCGGGTATGGAGGCCCACAACGTTGACCTAATCGGCTAACCCTGCGTCTGATTTGCAACACAGGGGGTAGTTTCTGCACAGTCAGGTTGCCCCCTAGGATTTCCGAAGAGCCTGAAATATAAAGGAGTCCGGATGAGCTTTAAAAATACGGATATCAAGAACTTACGCCAGCGCCTGGGTTGGTCGGTCGCCGAGATGGCGCGCCAAATGGGCTGCGGCGTGGATTTGATTCAGAAGTGGGAGGCGGGCGACCTCACTCCCGATTCCGACGCTCTTAATCAAATGCGTTACCTGCGCAATCACGTCGAGGTCAACAGCGACAAGATCGCGGAAAAACCCATCGTTGAAAATGAAATCAAATCGCGTCGGGTTTCGCAGCTCACGCACCGTGACCTTCTGAAGGATAACTAGTACATAGCTCTTCATCATGAAGAGCCTTTACCTCGTCGATGCCAGCAACATGTTTTTCCGCGCGTTTTTCGCGATCCCCCCCTTAACCAACGACAAGGGGATGCCGACCAACGCGCTCTATGGCTTCTTGGCCATGTCGCTCAAACTGATTCGCGAAGTGAAGCCCGATTACCTGGTGTACTGTTTTGACCGCAAAGAGCCCTCGTTTCGCGATCAGCTGTACGGCGAGTACAAGGCCAATCGCGAAGAGATGCCCGAAAATCTGGTGCCGCAGATCCCTTACTTGAGAAAACTCACCGAACTCTTGGGGATCATGCATCTGGACAAAGAGGGGTTTGAGGCCGACGACGTCATCGGCACGCTGACCGCGCGCGCGGTGCAAGAGCACGTGCAGGCCGTGATCGTGAGCGGCGATAAAGATTTCGCGCAGCTCGTGCGCCCCGGCGTTTCGCTCTACGACACGATGAAGGACTTGCGCACCGACTCGGACGGCGTGATGGCCAAGTTCGGCGTGCGGCCCGATCAGATCATCGATTACCTGGCGCTCGTGGGTGACTCGAGCGACAACGTGCCCGGCGTGCGCGGGATCGGCCCCAAGGGCGCGTGCAAGCTTTTGACGGAATATCAGACGCTCGATGGAATCTACGGGCACATAGACGAGATCAAAGGCGCGAATCAGAAGAAATTGATCGAGCATAAAGACATGGCTTTCATGTCGCGCAAGCTTTGCACGATCGTCACCGACGTGCCGCTGGATTTGAAACTCGACGATTTGAAAATGAAACCGCTTGCGCGCGAAGCGCTGCGCGCGACCCTGCAAGAGCTGGGCTTCGGAAGCTTCGAGCGCAAGATCTTCGCCGATCACGCCGCCGCGACATCGGGTGCGGAAACAACGGTCGTTCCGTCCTCGCCGGTGACGGGAACGGTACTCGGGAAGGCGGCCGCGAAGAAACCCAAAGGCAAGCCTTCGGCCGGTGAGATCGCCGAGCCCGACGAGTGGACAGAGGAAACGTGGACTCTCGAAGAATTGCGGTCGCGCGTGGCTCCGTATTCCGAGATTTGGGCGATCTTGAACGAGCGCGGACTGTTCTTGGGCGTGAAGGGCAAAGTCGCGCGCGTGCCCTCGGATGATTTGGAAATCGGTAAAGTGTTGGGGCCTAAACATTTGCGCTGGAAGGGTTACGATTTGAAGCAGGTCTTCAAAGCCTTGCGCATTCCTTTGCCGATTCCGATATGGGACGGAATGCTCGCGGCCTACGTCGAACGCGCCAACAGTATTCCGCCGTTCGAGGAAACCTTTGAGAAGTACTGCGGCAAGAAATTGCCGGACTTGTGCACGGCCGCCGATCAGATGACCGCGCATCAGGAGCTGGAAATCCTGTTGCGTTCAAAAATGATCGAGCACGAAGGCATCGGCGTTTACGATCGCTTCGAATTGCCGCTCATACCGGTGTTGACCGACATGGAACTCAAGGGCGTCCGGCTCGACACCGAAGAGCTCAAAGAACAGAACCGAACTTTGACCGCCGATTTGCAACGGCTCGAGCAGGCCATTTACAAAGAGGCCGGTGAGACGTTCAACATCGGCAGCCCCAAACAGCTCGGCCATGTCTTGTTCGAAAAGATGAAGTTGCCGGTCGGTCACCGCACCAAAACCGGCTATTCGACGGACGGAGACGTCTTAGAGGGTTTGGCGAAAGAGCACGCGATCGCGCGACTCATTTTGGAGTATCGCGAGTTCGCGAAACTCAAGAGCACCTATGTCGATGCGCTTCCGGTGTTGATCAATCCCCTGGACGGACGCGTGCACACGAGTTTGAACCAGGCCTCGACCACGACGGGGCGTCTTTCGAGCACGAATCCCAATTTACAAAACATTCCGATTCGAACGGCGCGTGGCCGACTGGTGCGCAAGGCCTTCATCGCCGATCCCGGGTGCGTCTTGATCTCGGCCGATTACTCGCAGATCGAACTGCGCGTCCTGGCCCATATTACCGAAGACCCGGGCCTTATGCGCGCTTTCAATGAAGATCTCGACATTCACGCGGCGACCGCGAGCGAAGTGTTCGGCATTCCGCTCGACAAAGTGAGTCCCGAGAACCGCCGCGTGGCCAAGGCCGTGAACTTCGGGATCGCGTACGGGCAGGGCGCTTTCGGCTTGAGCGAGGTGCTCGGCATTTCGCGCGGCGAAGCGACGGACATCATCAATCGCTATTTCACCCGTTTCGCCGGCGTGAAACAGTACATGGAAAACACCGTTCGCCAGGCGATGGAGCGGGGCTACGTCTCCACGTTGTTCGGCCGCCGTCGTTATTTGGACGAGATGTCTTCGAAGAATCCGAACATTCGCCGCTCCGGTGAACGAGCCGCGATCAACGCGCCCATTCAAGGCACGGCCAGCGATTTAGTGAAGCTCGCGATGATTCAACTGCATCAGAAGATGCCGATCCCGCTCCTGCTGCAGGTGCACGATGAATTGATCTTCGAGGCTCCGGAAGACGAGGCGGAAGATTACGCCAAGGACATCCGGCGGCAGATGGAAAACGTCTTCACGCTGAAGGTGCCGCTCAAAGTGAATGTCGGAATCGGCAAAAACTGGGACGACGCCCACTAAGCTTTTTGCAAGTCGATCGTCGGACCTGGCGGCCCTTCCCTTGCAATTCCTAAGGATGCACGACTCCAAAGGAATATACGCATGCTCGCCTATAAAAGATTCTCAGTTTTTATGATTTCGGCACTTTTGCTATCTTCCGCCCAGGTCCACGCCGGCCCCATCAACTGCATCTTGAACTTGTTCCGGGCCGAAACCGCCCCGAGCGAGCAAGTCGATCCGAGCGGCGTCAAGTTCCCGCGCAAAGACGCCCGCCAAGAGTACCGCAAGTTTTTGCTCGCGCGTAACAAGGGCGCCGCAACTCCGCCGGTCGAGCGGTTCGAGAGCGGAAAAACCCAGCCGGGCGATTTGTTTTTGGGATTTGGTTTCTGGTGGTTCCCGGGAAATATCTGGAACGGCCTGATGACTCAGGAGTACGGTGATCAAGCTCGCGAAATCCAAAGGCAGGCGGCGAGCGAGGGCGCGTGGATGCCGGCCCAGATGCCGCCCGAGTACCATGGGTTGATCGAAGTTCCGGAATCGCTGCCGGCGATACAAGACGCCCAGCCCGATCCGGCCCCGGAATCCCGGGCGTCGCAAGATTCGGACAAAAAGGATTTCGACAACGCGCCGGCGGTGACGCCCGGTCCGGACACGTTCATTACGGACACATTCGATGGCGGCAGCTTTGACGGCGGCGGGAACTTCGGGGAATAGTCCGCTTTAGGGCCGCTCCCAGCCCACCACGCGCCCGCCTTCAAAATAAACGACGCGCAATTCTTTCTGATAACCTTCGTTGCCCGAGACGTAGCGATTGTATTTCCAGCGCTCCAATCCGTAGACTGCGTTGCCCGCGATCTCGACCGCGTCGGGATCGCCCCAGCTTTCCATGACGGCCTTCTGGCTCATGCCGAGCGCGATGTCGTTCGACTCGATCGTCTTGGCGACATCCTCTGAATAGGCCTCTTCCGAAACTCCGAGCCCGCGGCCGGCGGCCCAACGCTCACGCGCTTCGAAGGTGGGAAGGGACAAGAAATGCAGGCGCTCGCGATCGTTCTTCAAAGCCGAGCGCACCTGGTAGTACTGCTGTTTTTCCCGTTTGGTGGCGAGCTTCGCTTCTTGGCGCTTCAGGCGGATGCGCGTTTCGACGGCGGCGCGCTCGTCGTCTTCCAGCGAGCGACCGAGCATGCCCAGCTCTTCGCGGGCCTCGCTCTCGGTGGGCAGCGCTTTTTGTTGATAGATGTCGGCGGATCGTTGGTACCCGTCGTTTTCATACATGTAACCGCTCTGCGCCGAGCGTTCGATCATGGCGCAGGCCGAAAGTCCAAGGAATGATAGAGCGATCAAGAGTCTCAAAGGACACCTCCGTCTACCAGGTTTTCGGTATCATTTTGAGAAAAATTGAGTCCATAATTGAAAAGACATGAGCGCCACGCCAACCGATCCGCCTAAAGCCGAGGAAGTTTCGCTCGAGGACATCGATAAGATCCTTGAGGCCGAAGATCCCGAGTTCACTAAAGAACTCGAAGGCGTGCGCGCGGTCGAAATCGACAAGGACGTCGAGATCGAAACCGGCGTCGCCGCCGACGACGAGCTCGGCGAAGACAGGCCCGGGGACGCCGCGCCGCTAAAGGGTTTCAAACTCTACAAGACCAAGATCAAAGATAAGATCTTTGCTTTCCGCATGCGCATGAAGGCGCGGCTCGCGACCGGCCGAAAAGACCTGCTGATCTGGCTCAAGACCAAACCCAAAGAGTACGCCATTTATTCGGTCGCGATGAGCAAAGTGCTCGTCAAAAAGGCGACCTATCCGGTGAAGGCGTTTGGCGCCGCCACCCGCCTTCAGAAACTCACCGTGCTTTTGCTTTGCGGGCTGGCCGCCGTCGCGGCTTCGGTGCTGTTCTGGAACATGCGGGGCGTTTGGCTGCCGCAAATCAATGAGCCTCTTCTGCAATCCCTGACGGTCGGCGCGGACAAAGTCGAAACCTACGATCCCAAGCAAGAGGGCGAGAGCTTTTACGCCGCTTTCCCACAGGAGCGGCACGAATATCTGTTCGACCGGATCAAAGTGAATTTGAAGCGCAGCACAGAGAATCCCAATCCCATGGGCGCGTTCGAGATCATCGTGCTGCTCGACTCGAAAGACACCGCCATCGAAGTGGCGGATCGCCGCGTGGAATTCTTCGATGACGTGCAACGCGTGTTTGAAGATCATCTGGTCACCGATCTCGACACCGAGATCGGCAAGGAACGCCTGAAGGCCGGAATCAAGCGCGAGCTCAACGCCAAGCTCACGCAAGGTTGGGTCAAAGACGTGAATTTCAAAACCTTCGTGCTTAAGCCCTGAAAACTAAAGGTCCTTGATCTTGCGCACATCGATCCCGTAGGCGCGCAAGCGATCGTGAAGCGTGCTCTTCGCCATGCCGAGCTCCGCCGCGGTTTTGCGCTGATTGCCGTGGTTGGCGATCAAGCGGCTGCGAATCATCTCGGCTTCGATTTGACGGATCACAGAGCGATTGCTCTGAAGCGGCTGCGCTTCCCGCTCGTCGATCTTGTGTTCGAGCAACCCCGAAACCTGATTCTCGCCGATCTCGGCCGAACCCCAGAACGCGCGGGCCCTGGCGACGACGTTGCGGAGCTCGCGGATGTTGCCGGGCCAGGTGTGGCGTTTCAAGACCTGAATGGCGCCGAAACTGAAGCGCACGTGCATTTCGCGCGCGAAACCGTAGAGCAGATCTTCAAAGTCTTCCATGCGCTCGGTCAATGCGGGCGTCTGCAGTTGCACGACGTGCAAGCGGAAGTAAAGATCGGCGCGAAAGCGTTCCTCGAGCACTTGTTTTTTCAGGTCGTGGTGAGTGGCGGCAAGGATGCGCACGTCGGTGGTGATGTCGCGGTCGCAACCGACGGGGCGGATCTGATTGTTTTCCAGCGCTCGCAAGAGCTTCGGTTGGAGAGCCAAGGGCAGATCGCCGATTTCATCCAGGAACAACGTCCCGCCGCGCGCGGCTTCGAACGCGCCTTTGCGGTTTTCCGTCGCGCCCGTGAAGCTTCCGCGTTTATGGCCGAAGAGTTCGCTTTCCACCAGGGCTTCGCTCAGCGCGCTGCAATTCACGCTCACGATAGGTCCGGCCTTGCGCGGGGACATGCGGTGAATCGCTTGCGCGAGCACGTCTTTGCCCGTGCCCGACGGGCCGGTGAGCAGAACAGGGAACGAGGATTGTGAAATGTTCGACAGACGTTGCAGTTGCAAATTCCAGTACGGGTTTTTGCTGGTCATTTCGGGCGCCGTCAGTCCGCGGCCGCGGTCTTTGCTGAACACCATGTCGGATTGGCCGATGCGGATGCGGTCGCCGTCGTTGAGCACCGCCTCGACGATCTTGGTGCCGTTGACGAAGGTGCCGTTGCGGCTGCGCAGGTCGCGCAGCAGGTAGCCGCCGCCCGGGCGCCGCTCGATGCGCGCGTGGCGGGAGCTCGCGAATTCGTCGTCAAGGGCCACTTGGTTGTCGCCGGTGCGACCGATGCCGACGCTCTCCGCGATCTCCAAGTTCTGATCAAGTGCGTTGCGGCGCCAGCGGATGAACGCGGTCTCTAAAGGCGCTTCAGGTAAGAATGTTTGTGTGGTCATGGAACCTCCTGCCCGCTGCGTACTTCAACCCCCGTGCCCGCGCCGTGCGCGAATGACGCTCAAATGGCGTGTCCGCCACGTCCGTGATTTCGGACTTTGTCCTTTGCGACCGGACGGTTTATGATGCGGGCCATGAAGATCCTTTTCATGAAGAGCGCGAAGGTACCGAAGGATTATCCTTTTCCGTACAAGCCCGAAATCGCCGTGGTGGGCCGTTCGAACGCCGGCAAATCCTCGTTCATCAACGCCTTCACCGGCAGCAAAATCGCCAAGGTGAGCGCAACACCCGGCAAAACGCGTCTGCTGCAGTTCTTCGATTTGAATGACAAAATTTACATGGTGGACATGCCCGGCTATGGGTTCGCCAAAGGCAATCGTGACGAGGTCGAGAGCTGGAAGCTCATGATCGAAACTTATCTCGAAGAGCGCGAAACGCTGAAAGGCGTCTTGCTCATCATGGACATCCGCCGCGAGTGGAGCGACGAAGAAGAGATGCTCAAACAATGGTTCGAGCATCACGATAAAAAATGGGCGGTCGTGCTCAATAAGGCCGACAAGCTCTCGCGCTCGGCGATGCTGCAAAAACAAAAGTCGTTGCAAAAAGAATTGGGGCCGAACGTGCCGGTGTTCGCCGTTTCCTCGATGAAAAAGCAGGGTGTCGAAGAGGCCAAGAATCTTCTGCTCATCGAGTGGCCGCGATGAAAACGCTCGGTGTGATTCCCGCCCGCTACGCTTCAACTCGTTTTCCGGGGAAGCCGCTCAAACCTTTGCTCGGCAAACCCTTGCTCCAGTGGGTGATCGAGGGCGCGCGCCAAAGTCGCCGGCTGGAAGACATTTGGGTGGCGACGGATCATCCGGACATCGCGGCGCTGGCGGAAAAGACCGGCGCGAAATGCGTGATGACGAGCCCTGATTTGGCGACGGGCAGTGACCGCGTGTATGCGGCGGTCAAAGATACCGACGTTGATGTGGTGGTGAATATTCAAGGCGATGAGCCGCTGATTACGGGCGAACTGCTCGATGCGTTGGTCGCGCCGCTGCTTAAGGACCTGGATTTAAACATGGCCACGCTGGGCCGTTCTTTGAAAGCGGGCGATCTCGAAAGTCGCAATACGGCCAAGATTGTTTTGAACCGCAGGGACGAGGCGCTTTACTTCAGTCGCCTAGGAATCCCGTACACGCGTATTGACGCTCCTCAGCAAGAAGCGATATGTCTAAAACATATCGGCCTATACGCCTTTCGAAAAAGTTTTCTCGCGGAGTTTTGCGCTCAACCGCCGACTCCACTAGAATTGGCCGAGGGTTTGGAGCAGCTCCGAGCGCTCTATCTGGGGGCCCGGATCAAAGTGGTCAAGGTGGAACACGAATCCTGGGGCGTCGACACTCCCGAAGACGTCGCCAAGGTCGAGAGTTTGTTGAAGAGGCAAGGATGAAGAAAAAAAAGATCGCGACCAAGAAATCCGCCACGCGTTCAACGACTGAGACGCTGAAGCAGAAATACATTTTCGTGACCGGCGGCGTGGTTTC
The DNA here is from genome assembly GCA_036822295.1 of Bdellovibrionales bacterium. Classification (GTDB taxonomy): domain Bacteria; phylum Bdellovibrionota; class Bdellovibrionia; order Bdellovibrionales; family UBA1609; genus JALHOQ01. The sequence continues at coordinate 11,091 of DAISHW010000021.1, forward strand.
GTCGATCGGTAAGGGGCTGACGGCCGCGTCTTTAGGGACGCTGCTCGAGGCGCGGGGCCTGAAGGTCACGCTCATGAAATGCGATCCTTACATCAACGTCGATCCCGGCACGATGTCCCCGCTTCAACACGGCGAGGTGTACGTCACCGACGACGGCGCCGAGACCGATCTGGATCTGGGCCATTACGAGCGCTTCACCAATGTCAGCGTGCGCCGCGCGAACTCGGTCACCGCGGGCCAGATTTACGAGAGCGTGATTTCCAAAGAACGTCGCGGCGATTACTTAGGCGGAACCGTGCAGGTCATTCCGCACATCACCGATGAAATCAAATCACGAATTTACGAAGCGGCCCAGGGCAGCGAAGTGACGATCGTCGAGATCGGCGGCACCATCGGGGACATCGAGGGCCTGCCGTTCATCGAGGCCATCCGTCAAATGCGCGCCGACGTCGGCATCGAGAATTCGATTTTCGTGCACGTGACATACGTTCCGTACATCGCGGCGGCCGGGGAGCTCAAGTCCAAGCCGACCCAGCATTCGGTGAAGGAACTGATGCAGGTGGGGATTCAGCCCGATTTCCTGATTTGCCGTTCGGAGCGTGAGATCGGTGCGGATTTGAAAGGCAAGATCGGTTTGTTCTGCAGCGTGCGGCCCGAGAACGTGATCGCGGCCAGCGATTCCAAGACGATTTACGAAGTGCCTTTGGTTCTGCACAACGAAGGCCTGGACGAGAAGATCGTTGAGCGCCTGGCATTGACGACGCCCGAGCCCGATATGAACGGTTGGCAGAGCATGGTCGACACGATCAAGCAGCCGACGCGCGAGATCTCGATCGGCATTGTGGGCAAGTATGTGGATTTGAAAGAAAGTTACAAATCGCTGCATGAAGCGCTGATTCATGGCGGGATCGCCAATTTTGCTAAGATCAACGTGGCGTACATCGATTCCGAAACGCTGACCGATCGTAACGTCGCCGAGGCCCTGAAGTCCGTCGACGGCGTCTTGGTGCCCGGTGGATTCGGCGAGCGCGGATCGGAAGGCAAGATCGCGGCGATTCGTTATGCGCGTGAGAACTTGATTCCCTTCTTCGGCATTTGCTTCGGCATGCAGATGGCGGCGGTCGAGTTCGCGCGCAACGTGTGCGGGATCAAAGACGCCACGAGCCGCGAGTTTGTGGGCCAGAAGAAAAGCGCCCGCAACGTGGTGATCGATTTGATGGAAGATCAAAAGGGTTTGCGCGACATGGGCGGAACGATGCGCTTAGGTGCGTACCCGTGCCGGCTCACGAAGGGCACGCGCACCTTTGCGGCTTACGACCAGAACCTGATCCACGAACGTCACCGCCACCGCTACGAATTCAATAACAAGTACAAGGCGCTCTTCGAGAAGAAGGGGCTCACGATGGCCGGGATCTGCGAGGAGCGTGATCTCGTCGAGATTATCGAGATCACCGAGCATCCGTGGTTCATCGGCGTGCAATTCCATCCGGAGTTCAAATCGAAGCCGCTTGCGCCTCATCCGTTGTTCAAACAATTTATCACCGCGAGTTGGGACCGTAAGAAAAAGGCCATGGACAAGGCTTACTCGAGCAAATCCCGTAGTCGCTCGATGCTGAGGTCCAATGTCGCAAGAAGTTGAAGAAGGTCGCCGCGTCTTGAAGATCGAGGCGCAAGCCATCTTGGATATCGCCGAACGTCTGAACGGCGGATTCGAGAAGGCCGTCGGCATGATGCTCGCGTGTGGCGGCAAGGTGATCGTCACGGGCATCGGCAAGTCCGGGCAAATCGCCCGCAAGATGGCGAGCACACTCAGCTCGACCGGCACGCCGGCGTTGTATCTGCATCCCGCCGAGAGTTCGCATGGCGATATGGGCGTGATCTCGAAGGGCGATCTGGTCGTCGCGTTCAGTTACGGCGGCGAGAGCGCAGAGCTCGCTCCATTACTGGCGTTCTTGGCTCGTAAAGACATTCCGTTGATCGCGTTCACCGCGCGCAATGAATCTTCGCTGGCGAAGGCGGGGACCGTGGTGCTCGATATCGCGGTGAAGGAAGAGGCCTGCCCGCTGGGTTTGGCTCCGACTTCGAGTTCGACCGCGAGCCTGGCCCTGGCCGACGCGCTGGCGATGGCCGTGTTAAAGCGCCGGGGCTTTAAAAAAGAGGACTTCGCTGAGTTTCATCCGGGCGGCTCTTTGGGGCGCAAGCTCACGCTGCGTGTTCAGGACGTCATGCATAAGGGCGACGCCCTGCCACTCGTGGGTCCTAGCGAGGACATGAAGAAGGTCATCTCGCAGATGACCTCGCGGAGCGTGCGCGGGGTTGCCGGCGTGATCGACGACAAACGCTCGTTGGTCGGCGTGATCACCGACGGTGATATCCGCCGCCGCCTAGAAAAGAGCACCAATCCTTTGGAAGAAAAAGCTCAAGACGTGATGTCGAAGAACCCGAAAACCGTCGACTGTCATGAGCTCGCCGAGAAGGCCGCGTTTTTAATGCAGCAGTTTAAAATCGATCGCCTGTTCGCGATCGACCGCCAGGCCGCCAATCCGCATGCGCCCGTCGGCCTGATTCATTTCCAAGATCTGCTCGACGCCGGGATTCGATAAATTACAAATATTTACCCTGGGACGCAGCGCTTCGCCGCCGGCGGCGAAGCTTCGCGTTATCAGGGATTCGCGCGGAAGAACTCCAAAATTAAATTTGTATGGCTAGGGCCGACCTCATTGAAGAACGGAACCACGGTCGGAAATGCTTTGCGATCCATCGACCCGGTCGGCCCCCATACGAGACGTCCGTAGGGCATGGACGATTTTCTGCCTTAAAGGCGCGGATTTGGCATCTCTGCGCCCGGAAATCCAATTAAACGCTAACCTGTGTCGGCACCGGAGCTGCACATGCTTGGCGTTCTTATGCGCACGTTGGCCGTTCTGCTCGCCCTATTTGTCAGCTCACCGATGGATTCCCGGGTGTTCCATGCTCGCGCCGATGACTATTGGGCGGGAACGGGAATGACTTTCGAAACCGCTCAAGCGTTGAATGCCCATCTCAAAACCATGGATCCCTACGCGGAGCTTGTGCCGCGCGCTCGCGTTCAAGCTTTGCTCGGCGACGCCACCGACATTCAGATCCGCGAGCGGGACGCGATCTTGAATATTCGCTTAGGGCGCTTTGCCCGGGGGACATGCCGGGCGATCGAGTCCCATCTCGGCGGCAAAATCGTCGGCGTCGTACTCGATCTACGCGGCAATCCGGGCGGTTATCTTGAAGAGGCCGAATGCGTCGCGCGCATTTTCCTGGGTCCCCGCGAAATCGTCCGCAAGCATCCCGTGCCTTCGCGGGTCGCCAAGTCCTTTGGTCTTCCGATGCTCGGCCCGTTCGCCGAAAATTCGATTGTACCGAGACTGCTCTCCGATCTCCCGCTTGTCGTGGTCATCGATGGCCACTCCAAATCGGCCAGCGAAGTCGTCGCGGCCGCCATCCAAGATTACCGACGGGGCACCCTTATCGGCCAACACAGCTTCGGTAAAGACACGAGCCAGATCCTTGAACCCCTGCCCACCAACGATCAACTCATATTGGTCCGCACGGTCGCGCGCCTGAAAAGACCGCTGGGTGGGGACCGGACCCACGGCATCGAGCCCGACATCAAAATCACCGGTCCGGATCTGCTCACGCGCGCGCGAAACATAATTCTTCGCGACGGACCAAGGACCTGAACGGTCGCTGGCAATAGACGAAATTTTCGAACGCCCCTAAGATTTAATCAGCATGATCAAATCGCTCATTATATTTCTGCTGCTCGCCACGGGTTCGTCTTCCTTCGCCGACGACATCGAGTTTCCCGAAGAAGAGCTCGCGCGCGAAACGGTCTTGCCCGTCTTCGACAAGCGGCGCGCGGTATTGAATCGCAACGTCCTGACCCAAGAGCGCTTCGAACTCGGTATTGGCGGCGGTCTCGAGATGAACGAGCCTTACTATAACGACTTCATGTTCGCGGCTCAGGGCACGTACAACTTCAACGAGACCAGCGCCGTCAACGTGCAGGGTCTCATGTGGATGGGTGGCCTGTCGAACTACGGCGAGCAGCTCAAGAGCGGCCGTTGCGGCGATCCCGACAGCTACTGCCCCTTCGACGCCGAGCTCGCCCCTCATCCCGAGTGGGGGTTGTTCGTAAACTACCAGTTCATCGCCTACTACGGGAAAATCTCGGTCTCGAAGCAAAGCGTGATGAACCTGAACTTGTTCGGTCTCGCCGGATTGGGTTACATAAATTTGGGCGAATCGAACACGATCGGTTTGAATTTGGGCGTCGGGCAGAATTTCTTCATCACCAACAACGTGGGCATACGCGCCGATTTGCGTTGGTTGATCTTCAACGGACCGAACCCGGCCTCGCGCCAGTTGCTGCCGGGTTCGAACGCGTCGGCGGATTCTTTCGAGGACCGCATCTTCTACAACTCGCAACTCGGTTTGTCGATCGTCGTCATCCTCTGACAATCAAGACCTAAGGCCCGGGTCTAGATTCCATCTATATATATTCAATTTAAATTCGCCTTTGCGTATCCTGTAGTTAGGAATCTCAACTTGGGGAATGCACGC
>DAISHW010000022.1:0-2828 GCA_036822295.1 Bdellovibrionales bacterium
CGGGGTGGCTTTGTCATGGCAAGAGCTTTAATCCTTCTCTCCTTAATATATACATCGCTCGCCGGCCACGCGCGGGACCTCGACAAACTTTATTCGAAAGCGCGCTTTAAGATCGGCGTGACCGAGTTCACCGCCTACATCGCGGACACCGATGACCGCCGCGCTCAAGGGCTCATGCACATCGAAAAACTGCCTGCCGACACCGGCATGCTCTTTGTCTTCGATGTGGAAAGGCCGCTCACGTTCTGGATGAAGAACACTTTGATCCCGCTGAGCATCGGCTTCTTCGATTCCCGGGGGCTTTTGGTCGACGCGCTCGAAATGGTTCCGGCATCGTCGTTGATGGCTCAGGACGTTCCCACCTACCAAAGTCGCGCCGCCGCGCTCATGGCGCTCGAGATGCCGAAAGGTTGGTTCGACCGGAAGAAACTTAAGAACGGCATGCGCCTTCAGCTTCTTTCCAAATCCGATTCTTCACTCTTGAACGCCGCTCTGAAACACGCGAAGGGCGCTGGACGATAGTCCTGTCGCAACTATCGACACCTTCGTCCTGCTCGACCAATTTGTCTTTTCACGATTTAAAACAGTGTGCTGTAATCAAGGCTAGGTTTGGTAAACAACCGAGGTAAAATCATGTTCAGGAAGTATGTGATCATCACCCTCGCCGCGCTCTTCTTTGCCGGCACCACGGGTTGCACGAGCAAAAAAGCTCAGGATGACAGCGCGGAAGTGGAAGCGAGCTCCGACGACGAAAGTTTGGAGTCCGCCGAGGCGGTGGAAAACAACGAAGATCTGGAAACGCCCAGCTCCGACGACAGCGAGATCGTCGCGGACACGGGCTCGGACGAACTGGCTCCCGAAGAGAAACTGCCCGAAGAGAGCGCGGAGACCTCGGTCGCGGACAATTCGGACATCGGCGCGGGCGATTTGAGCGAAACACCCCCGACCGACACGTTGGCCGGCACGGAAGCGCCGCCGCCGGACACTTCGATGGACTCGGCTCCCACTCCTGAACCCACGGACTCGGGTTCAGATTCCATCGCGGCCACCGAGCCCACTCCCGACAGCGCTCCGACCCCGGAGCCTTCCTATGAAGAACCGGCCCCGAAGCCCACTTTGTCGCTGCAAAAAATCAAGTCCGCCCCATATCGCGAAGGCAAGACTTTGGTGAACGCGGTGTATATCGCGCGCGCCGGCGATACGGTTGAGGAAATTTCGCAGAAAGTATTCGGCAGCCCGGATCGCGTGAAAGAAATTTGCCGCGTGAATTCGTACAATTGTTCGCGCGGCATCAAAGTCGGCGACAAATATTATTATAATTCGCCACAGCGCCCGTCGGACGACACGGCCATGAAGACGTTCTATGAAGACGCCGGCATCGCTCCGCAAACGTATACGGCCGCCGCCGGCGATAATATCCGCAAAGTCGGTAAAACGTTGCTCGGCCACGAACGCAGCTGGATGGAGCTCTGGGCGACCAATGACGTCGAGTCAAAGGGCGATCTGGATGAGGGCACGACTCTCAGATACTGGCCGACGACCGACGCTCCGGCTCCGACGCAGACTCTCGCGCAAACCGACGCCGCTCCGCCGCCGCCGGCGGATCCCGGTATGAACGAACCGCCTCCGCCGATGGATACGGCGATGAACGAAGTTCCGCCGCCTCCGCAAGATATGGCGATGAACGAGCCGCCGGCGGATCCCGCGGGCGATTTACCGCCTCCGCCGGATACGGCGATGCAAGGTTCGGTGGAGCCTCCTCCACCACCACCACCCCCGCCTCCGCCGCCCGACATGGGCAATCAAGGCACGGATATGGCGATGGCCGGCGAAGATCCGAATCAGCAGACGTTCATGCTGGGCGTGGGCGCCGTGCTCTTGCTCGCGGCCGCCGCGCTCTTCATTTCGATCCGCAAGAAGAGACAGCGTCGCCAAATCGACTTCAATACGTCGACGCAAACGCAGATCGAATAGTCGCTCGGTTCGCCGTGTCCCCGGGATACGGCGTTTTTGTTTTAAGCGGCTTGCTTGAAAATGGAGTCTAGAAGCGAGCGACGGAAGTCGCGATTGTTCTGCACGAAATACATAAGGTCATCGACGATCTGGGTGTCGCGTTTGTTGAACGGCTGAAAACGTACGCCGCAACCTTTGCCGTTTTTCCAAACGATCGTGGCCGTCATCTTGCGGCGCCGTTCGGAAACCACGATCTCGAGCACGACCTTGTCGGTCGGCAAGAGTTCCAGGGTTTCAGTTTCCAGGAATGCACCGGTCAGGCTGATGTTCTTCAAAACGCCTTTAACGCTTTGACGGCCGTAGCTTTTGCGGAATTCGACCTGCATTTGCAGGGGAATCCGGGGCGACGGAACTGTGTCATTCTTGGCTTCCATCAAAGTCCTCCAATGGGTACCTTCGAGTCTGTAGAAAAGATCGGCTAGTTTCAAAAAAAGTTGAGTGGTCTTCTCAATTTAGCTGCGGGGGTGTACACACATTGATCAGTTTTTCGAACATTTCGTATCCCCTTGAGAATATGAATTTATGCGTTGCATTATGAGGCAAGCAAAGGGGTTGGGTTGACAAAACCATGGCTTCCTTCATAAATAGAAGAAGTTCACAGCAAAACAGACCCCATATCCCAATCCATCCTAATTATATCTGTTTTAAATCCCCCAAACAAAAGAGCTATCTCTGGACGACAGCAAAACCCCCCAAGCCGATGCCTCGACTAACGACAAGCCCCAGGCTTCGACCTCTTCCGAAAGTTCCGGAAGCGCCGCAAGCGAAACTCCTCGCGAACCTCGTGAAGACAGCGGCGGTGGCCGCAGACATAG
>DAISHW010000022.1:2838-15559 GCA_036822295.1 Bdellovibrionales bacterium
CGGTGGTGGCGGCGGCCGGGATTTCAAATCGCGCGGCGGCCGTGACAATCGCGGCGGCGGCGACCGCGGCAAGAACCGTTTTCAGAACAACAGACATCGTGACCGCGGCGAGCGCCATGATCGCGGCGGCGGTTCCTATCATCACCAACAGAACAATCAAGACATGCGTCCCGAGATGCACGACGATCATCCGCATGAAGAGAGCGCGGCGCCGGTCGACCTTTCGGAAATCAATCTGAGCGAGGAAGAGCGCAAAGAGCTCAACTCGAAAAACCTGAAATCCAAGGACATCCGCGAACTCACGCAGCTTGCCTTGAAACTCAAAATCGAAAATGCCGCCGGTCTTCGCCGCCAGGACATGGTTTTCGAAATCCTGAAGCGCGCGGCAGTTGGGCGATATCTTCGGAATCGGAGTTCTCGAGATTCTGCCCGATGGTTACGGTTTCTTGCGTTCACCCGATTACAATTACTTGCCGGGACCTGACGATATTTATGTGAGTCCCTCGCAGATCCGCCGCTTCGGTCTGCGCACCGGCGACACGGTGAGCGGTACGGTTCGTCCCCCGAAAGAGGGCGAGCGCTACTTCGCGCTTCTTAAAGTCGACAACCTGAATTACGAGCCGTTGGAAAAGGCGCGCGACAAAATCCTGTTCGACAATTTAACGCCGCTTTACCCGGATGAGCGTTTGAAGCTCGAGTACAACCCGAAAGAGTACACGACACGCGTGGTGGACTTGATGTCGCCGCTCGGTAAAGGGCAGCGCGGTTTGATCGTGGCGCCGCCACGCACCGGTAAAACGGTGCTCATGCAGAACATCGCCAACGCGATCGCCGCCAACCATCCGGAAGTCTTCCTTATCGTTCTTCTGATCGACGAGCGGCCCGAGGAAGTGACCGACATGATGCGCACGGTGAAAGGCGAAGTCATCAGCTCCACTTTCGACGAACCGCCCACTCGTCACGTGCAAGTGGCCGAGATGGTGATCGAAAAGGCCAAACGTTTGGTGGAACATAAACATGACGTGGTGATCCTGCTCGACTCGATCACGCGCCTGGCCCGCGCCTACAACACGGTCGTTCCGCCCTCTGGCAAAATCTTGTCGGGCGGCGTGGATTCGAACGCGCTTCATAAACCCAAGCGTTTCTTCGGTGCGGCCCGCAATATCGAAGAGGGCGGCTCGTTGACGATTATCGCGACCGCGCTGATCGATACGGGCTCGCGCATGGACGAAGTGATCTTCGAGGAGTTCAAGGGAACGGGTAACTCCGAGATTCACTTGGATCGTAAGCTCATGGAAAAGCGTATCTTCCCGTGCATGGACATCAACAAGTCCGGCACCCGTAAGGAAGATCTGCTGATCGATAAGAGCGAGCTGAACCGACTTTGGATCCTGCGCAAAGTTTTAGCGCCGATGAACGTCGTGGACAGCATGGAATTCCTGATCGACAAACTGCATAGCACGAAGTCGAACACGGATATCCTGGGTTCTATGGGCAGCTAAGATCCCGCGACATGTTCGGTAAACTTCAAGAAGTCGAAAAGCGATTTGAGCAACTCCAGGCCTCGTTGATGGAGCCTGGGGTGGCCAACAATCAAGAACGTTACCGCTCGATGATGAAAGAGCTTTCCGACCTTGAAAAAGTCGTCACCGTTTATCGCGACTACAAGAAATCCCGCAATGACCTGGAAGGCAACAAACAGATCCTGGGGTCGGAAAACGATCCGGATTTGCGCGAAATGGCCAAAGAAGAAATGGCGGCGCTTGAGCCGCGCATCGCCGCGCTTGAAGATGAACTTAAGGTTTTATTGCTTCCGAAAGATCCCAACGACGATAAAAACATCATCTTGGAGATTCGCGCGGGCGCCGGCGGCGACGAAGCCAGTTTGTTCGCGAGCGAGCTTTATCGCGCGTACACGCACTTCGCGCAGGCCCAAGGCTGGCGCGTGGAATTGATGTCGGTTTCAGAGGGCAATGTCGGCGGCTACAAAGAAGTGATCGCCATGATCACCGGCGATAAGGTCTATTCGCTCTTGAAATACGAAAGCGGCGTGCACCGCGTGCAGCGCGTCCCGAAGACCGAAGCTCAAGGGCGGGTGCACACGTCGACCATCACGGTCGCCGTGATTCCCGAAGCGGAAGAGACGGAAGTGAAGATCAATCCCGCCGATTTGCGCGTCGACGTGATGCGGGCGAGCGGCGCGGGCGGACAGAGCGTGAATAGAACCGAGTCGGCCGTGCGTCTGACGCATTTGCCTTCGGGTCTGGTCGTTTATTGCGCCGACGGGAAATCGCAACACGCCAATCGCGACAAAGCGATGAAGGTTTTGCTCGCGCGTTTGAAGCAAATCGAAGAAGACAAAGTCATGAAAGAAGCGTCGGACACGCGTCTGGCCCAGATCGGCACGGGCGATCGCTCCGAGCGCATTCGCACTTACAATTTTCCGCAAACGCGCGTCACCGATCACCGCATCGGTTTGACGATTCATTCGCTGGGCGAAGTCATGAACGGTTCGTTCGACCCGCTCATCGGCCCGCTGGTCACGCACTACCAGGCGGAAGCTTTGAAGCGGCAGACCGCGCAGTGATGAAGACGCACGCTCAGCTTCACGCGGAGCTGGCGCGGAAGTTCAAAGACGCCGGAATGTCCGAGGCCTCGCGCGAAGCCCGCGTGCTGATGGCGGAATATTTTAAATTGGATCTGGCCGCGGCCCTGATGCGCGGGGATAAGCCTGTAGAGGGCACGGATGAGCGGGCGATCCTGGCCTGGGGCGCAGCCCGAGCGCGCGGTGAGCCGCTGGCATACCTATCGAAGCGTCGGGGATTTTATAAGCACGAGTTTTTGGTCGAACCCGGAGTTTTGGTTCCCAGACCCGAAACCGAACTGGCCGTGGAGATCGCACTGAAACGCGCGCCCACCGCTAAGCGAGTCGCCGATTTGGGCGCGGGAACCGGTTGTTTGGGCCTGAGCGTAATCAGCGATTTGCCAAGCGCGGGTCTGGAAACGATCGACCTGTCGCCCTTGGCGGTCAAAATCACGCGTCAAAATGCGGGGCGCCTGAATCTCAGCGACCGGGTGATCGTCCATGAGGGCCCGGTCGAATCATGGAAGCCCAAGCGGAAATTCGATTTGGTCACCGCGAATCCACCGTACATTCCGGAATCAGATCCGAACGTCGAACCCGGAGTGCATGCTTTTGAGCCCCATCTGGCGTTGTATTCGGGGGCCGATGGTCTGGAAGCGCTGCGCGCTTGGAGCGCTTGGGCGTTTGAATATTTGAATCACGGCGGGATTTTTGTCTGTGAATTCGGGGCTGGTCAAAGCGCCCGGGTGTTAGAGATAATCAGGACGATCGGTTTTCAAGAGATCGAAATCGTCCGCGATTTGGCGGGCATCGAGCGCGTGGTTTCCGCGCGCAAGTGAGGTGGAACATGGACAAGATGGCGGTTCGGGGCGGACATCAACTCAACGGCGTGACCGCGGCGAGCGGCGCGAAGAATTCGGCGTTGCCATTGTTGTTCGCGACCCTTCTGGCCGACGGCGAACACGTTTTCCATAACGTACCTGACTTGGTGGACGTGAAGTCCGCTTGCGCCCTGCTCGAGAGCTTGGGTTGCGAAACCTGTTACAAAGATCACACGCTGCGCGTCTTCGTTAAACCGGCGCGGGTCGCAGAGGCGAGCTACGATATCGTTCGCAAAATGCGCGCTTCGATTCTATGTTTGGGTCCGTTGTTGGCGCGCTACATGGAAGCCAAGGTCAGTTTACCCGGCGGTTGCGCGATCGGCACTCGACCGATCGATCTGCACTTGGAAGGCATGAAGGCGATGGGCGCCGAAATCTCGGTCGACGCCGGTTACGTGCTCGCCAAAACCGTGAAACTGCAAGGCGCGAAAATTCTATTCGAGGCGCCCACCGTGGGCGGCACCGAGAATGTGATGATGGCCGCGACTTTAGCCGATGGCGAAACGCTGATCGAAAACGCGGCGAAAGAGCCCGAGATCGTCGATCTTGCCAATTACCTGAATAAGATGGGCGCGAAAGTCGAGGGCGCCGGCACGAGTATCATTCGCATCCGCGGCGTGAACAAACTCAAAGCCGCCGAGCACACGGTGATTCCTGATCGTATTGAAGCCGGCACTCTGTTGATCGCCGGCGCGATCACGGGCGGCGAAGTGACGGTTACCCGCTCGGCCCCCGCCGATCTGGAAGCGCTGATCGTGAAGATGCGCGAGAGCGGTTTTAAAATCACGACGAGCGGCGACTCGGTGACGGTCCATCGGACGCGTGGATGGCGCGGAGTCGACATCACGACCGCTCCTCATCCCGCGTTCGCGACCGATCTGCAGGCGCAATTCATGGCGCTGATGACCCAAGCCGAAGGCACGAGCGTGATCACCGAAACGGTTTTCGAAAATCGCTTCATGCACGTGCAAGAGCTTGTGCGCTTGAACGCCGACATCACTCCGAAAACGCGGGTGGCGGTGGTGCGTGGCACGCCCGGAAAATTGATGGGCGCTCCCGTCATGGCGACGGATCTGCGCGCGAGCGCGTGTCTTGTGCTGGCCGGCCTGGTGGCAGAGGGTGAGACGGTCGTGAACCGTATTTATCACTTGGACCGCGGCTATGAAAACATGGAAGCGAAACTCATGGCACTCGGCGCTCAGGTCGAGCGGGTGAAATAGCTCCTCTCTTTCAAAAAATAAAAAAGCCCGGAAACGGAGGGGACCGTGCCGGGCCTATGGAACTTTTCAGGGGGGATTTACTGCGCGAGGAATCCACCGACATATCCAAGCTCGGCGGCGGTCACGCGCATCACTTCCGGGTAACCTTCGAATTTAATGTCATAAACTTCGCCTGCTTTGATCTCGACTTGCGAGGCTTGCGCCAATTCCGCGAGGTTCCAAACCAGAGTGAAGTCTTCCGTCGCGGCGGTGCAGTAGCCCAATTTGCTATGGAGGGAGGATACCAGGCGGAGCACCAAAACGTTCGGCTGACTTAAATCTTGAATCAATTGCGGAGTCGGCTGCAGGTAACACTGCGTGGGCAAGTAGCCCGAGATCTCGACATTCGAGCTGCCTTCAGTGAAGCGGACGTCGTTGATTTTAACGATGTGTTGCGGTTCGCCGGCTTGGAAGAAGGGCAGCGACAATTCCGCGCGTGCGAACGCAGAGAACATCAGTACCGTGGTGACGAAGAGAGAATAGATTAAAGCTTTCATGTTTTCCCCCAAGAAAATTCGTTCGACCTGATCAAACAATAGCAACGTTGATGCCAGCCATTGGTCCCGCTTATTTTGCCAAACGGCAACTTCCCACGGTTCCACTGTGAATCTGGAATTTTCTTGTGACTTAAAATACTCATGAAGTTTCAACAATTTACAGACTAATCGCCAATTTGAAACCGAAAACCAAAATGGAACCGGCCAGCCCGTCCTTATATTACGATCAACGCGTTCACGAATCTGTGTAGAATGAAATGCTGGGTATGGAGCAAGGGAATCGTCGTTGGATCATCCGTGATGCGTCGGGCCAGATTGATGGGCCGTTCACTACGGAAAAGGTCCTTTATAAAATCGGTCGCGGAGAATTTTTGGGCGACGAGCACATCGCGCGGTATCCGAGCGGGAAATGGATCCCCATTTCGCAAGACCCGCAATTTTACGACAAGCTGCTGGAAGTGATTTCAGCCGACGATCGACCTGGCAATGAGTCGACGCGCGTCCTGGAATTCACGCGTCCGCAAGAAAACACGGAACATAAACCGATCAATCGCGCGGAGCCGGTGAAAAGTCCTCCGCCTCCCGCCGATGAAACTCCAGGCGAGAAAAAGAGATCGAAACGTCGCGAGGCGGAACCCGAAGACATCGAACTGATCGACACCCGCCCCGAACTCGTCAGAGCGTTGATGCCGAAAATAAAATGGCCGATTCTTGTGGTCGCGGCAGGTTTGATCGGGTTGTCGTCGCTGCTCTTGGTTTCGAAACCAAAAACAGAAGACCGCATTCACTTGATCGCTCCGCAAAAAGGCATCGCGCAGCTGCCGGCCGAATCGGTAAGGCCCAGGGTGCACCAGGGCGTGGGTTCATTTCTGAAAGACACGCTCGACGGTTACGTGAACGCGCAAAACGACTTTGTGCACGTGGTGGAACGGAGTCAAAGCAATGCGGAAGTCATGGCGCTGTTGTGCATGACGTATTTGCAGCTCTGGCCTTTCGCGTACCAAGATTCGGCCGACACCAAAGTGATTTCGCAAATGGTGCAAAGCTCTTCACAAGTCGATCCCGGCGGCACGCATTCGGCGGCTTGCCGAACTGTCGACCTGGTTGTGCGGTCGCGCTATCAAGAGGCGAAGAGCATGGTCGAAGCGGTTCTTGATGCGCGGGCCAATGACGCGTCACCGCCGATTATTTTCTATTTCCTAAAAGGTTATCTTCTGGCTGAAACCGGAGAGCATGGCCCGGCGATCGGATACCTGCAGTCGGCCGAGCAGCTTTGGCCGCAATGGATTCTGCCTTACGTCGTGGAAGCGCAGGCCTATCAAAAGCTTGAACGCTATGGCGACGCTGGAAATCAGTACCGCCGCGTCTTGAAGGCCAATCCCGCGCATTCGATCGCGCGCATCGAGCTTGGGCTGATCGAATACAAGCACTTCAACCACATGGATATAGGCGAGCAGTACTTGAAACAGGGCACGGGGCGTGACGACGCGCCGAAGGCCGTGCTCTCTCGCGGATACATGGGACTTGCGGAGATTTCACTCCGCCGCGGCGATCAAAACCGCGCGTTGAGCTACGCGCAAAAATCCTTCTCGCTCAACTCTTCCAATGTGGCGGCGAAAAACATGATCGTGCAAATCGGCGGCGTCGAAAAATTGAAATCGACGAAAGTCAAAGGGCAACAGCTTTTGTTCGAGGGAGATCAGTTCTTTCGCGAAGGCGACTGTCATGCGGCCCAAGCGCATTACAAAGCGGCGTTCGAAGAGGATCAAAAGAACGCGCGCGCCGCGATGAAAGCGGCGCAGTGTTTGTGGACGATGAGCTTCAGCACCGAAGCCATCGAGTGGTTGAATCGCGCGATCCGCGCCGATCCGAAACTGGTCGAAGCGTATGTATTGCTCGCGGACTACCAAGCGCAGCGTTTCAATTTTCTGGCGGCCGCCCGGGTGCTGGAAACCGCGCGACGGGAAAATCCGAAGAGTCATGAAGTTTACCGTGGTTTCGCGCTCGTCGAACTTCAGCGCAACAACGCCAAAGGCGCTTTGGGTTTCGGCAAGCAGGCGCTGAAGCTCTACGAAAACGATGTCGAGACTCAGATCTTGATGGCCAAAGCGTCACTTTCGCTTCGCGATCAAAAGATGGCTTACAACTACGCCGCCAAGGCCGTGGATCTGGATGTGAACAATCGCCGGGCCCAAATCGTGTACGCGGAGTCCCTTGCGGGGATTCAAGGCGTGGACGTCGGCGTGGATTACTTCTTGAAGCTCGTGAACAATTATCCGCTGGTCACCGAATATCGCTTGGCGCTCGGCCGCATGTTGGCCGCCGATGAACGATACGGGCAGGCGACGGAAATTTTTCGCCAGATCATAAAGCTCGACGAGAAGCCCAAAGAGGCCTACATCGAGCTCGCCAAAGTCCTTAAAGCTGAAGGGCAGATGCGCGAGGCGCTGGATCTGTTATTGAAGGCCGCGGTGCTCGATCCCGCGGATGCGGAGCCCCTTTACATCGCGGGCGCGATTTACCTGGACCTGAAAAAGGCGCCGGAAGCTTCGGTGCAATTCCAGCGCGTGCTGACGATCAACAAGCTCTATCCTCTTGTCCAGTATCAACTGGGGCGCGCGGCGATGCTCATGAACGATCCGCGCACGGCGCTGAATTACGCAGAGGCCGAAAAACGGGCCAATCCGAATTTGGCGGATGCCTATCTTTTGGCGGCGGAAGCGCACACGACGATGGGTCAATTCTCAGCCTGCGCGGGCGAATACCAAAAGGCGATCAAGCTTCGTCCGCAGTCGGCACAGATCTATGTTCGCGTTTCCAGATGTTACCGCCAGGCCGGCAATCTCAATATTGCGGCGGACATGCTCAAAGTCGCGGCCACCAAAGAGTCGGGTCTGGCCGAGATCTATAAAGAGCAAGGCGCGATCTTTGAAACAAAGGGCGAAATCGCGCAGGCGATCGAAGCCTATAATCAGTACTTCACCCTTGACCCCGAAGCCCCCGACCGTACGCAAATCGAGGCGCGAATTTCCGCTTTACAGCGCGGGCAAAGGCCCTAAAATAGGGCCATGGGTACAATGATCGGCAATGTGCAAGATCGCTTCAAGTCCACATCGAACGCGGTGGCGCTGGTCGCGTTCAAAATCATTACGGGTTTGTTTTTGGGCCTGACTTTGGCGCTGATCGGCGACCAGATCATCGGTTACGGACTGTTTTCGTTCGTGCTGGTGATCGCGATCACCACGGGTGCGATGTTCAAAGTTTCAAAGTCGTGGACGTGGACCCACATGCTGATTTTTAACCTGATTTGCCTGTTGATCGGGCTGCTTCTCCGCATGTACATTCTGATCGCTCCGGGCTGATTTAAAATCCCTTGGCTCGGTGAACAAAGGATCTTTCTATGATCGACGTACGCGCCTTGGAAAAACCCGAGGGAGCCGAAGAATATCGCCGCTCCTTGAAGAATCGCGGGGAGGACCCCAAGTGGGTCGATAAAATCGCCGATTTGAATTTGAAACGTAAATCGATCATCACGCAGCAAGAACAACTGCGCGCCGAACAAAATCGCGTGGGCGAAGAAATAGCCAAAAAGAAACGCGCCAAAGAGGACGCGAGCGAAATGCTCACGCGGATGCAGGGCATCGCCGGTCAAGTGAAAGAGCTCGACGCCAAGGTGGCCGCGGCCGAGGCCGAACTCAATGAAGTGTTGATGCGCTTGCCGAATAAACTGCACTCGTCGGTACCGGTTGGCGAGGGCGCCGATGACAATGTGGTCGTGCGGGCCGACGGCGTGAAAGGCACGTTCGCTTTCAAGGCCAAAGAGCATTGGGAGCTCGGCGAAAAACTCGGCATTTTGGATTTCGAACGCGCCGGCAAAGTCACGGGCGCCCGTTTCACGTTCTTGCGTGGCGCGGCCGCGGCGCTCGAGCGCGCCCTGATTCAATTCATGATGGACGTGCATGCGCATGAGCATGGCTACGAGGAAATGATCCCTCCGTTCATCGCCAACTCACTGAGTTTCACGGGCACGGGTCAGTTCCCGAAATTCCAAGACGATGTGTTTCACTTAGGGGGCACCGACTATCACTTGATCCCGACCGCCGAAGTTCCCGTCACGAATTTCTATGCCGGTGAAATTTTGAAAGAGTCCGAACTTCCCGCCAAGTTCGTGGCCTATTCTCCGTGTTTTCGCTCCGAAGCCGGAAGCTACGGCAAAGATACACGTGGGCTCATTCGTCAGCATCAGTTCAACAAAGTGGAGCTGGTGATCTTCGCGCATCCCGATAAATCCTATGAGCTTCATGATCAGCTCACGCGGCATGCTGAGAAAATCCTGCAGAAGCTTGAGCTTCCGTACCGAGTGATGAATCTTTGCAGCCGCGACATCGGCTTTGGCGCGGCCAAGTGTCATGATCTGGAAGTTTGGTTGCCGGGCCAGAACGCGTACCGCGAGATCAGCTCGTGCTCGAACTTCGAAGATTTCCAAGCCCGTCGCGCGGGAATTCGTTTCAAGGGTACGGACGCCAAGGCGAAGCCGCAGTTCGTGCACACGCTGAACGGTTCGGGTCTCGCGATCGGCCGTACGCTGATTGCAATCTTGGAAAACTACCAGCAAGAAGACGGCTCGGTCGTGGTTCCGAAGGCGCTGGAAAAATACATGGGCGGGCTGTCGCTCATCACGGCCAAAAAATAGGCCCAAGGTTTGCTCTATCCGTGTTTTAAACCAAGGGTTTAGGGCCGGTTGGAGCGCGGGTGAAATTCGTTCATTCATTGTACATGATATTGATGATTTTTGAGGTCGCCGCCGCGGCGTCTGCGGGTCCGCGCGCGCGTTTGAAGGTTGATGGGCAGTTGCGCATGAACGTCCTGCGCTTCTCCCCCGATGGCTTCGCACATCTGTCAGATGGTCGTATCGACGGGGATCGCTATTACCCGGAAGGCTATTACTCAGTCGGAATCATGGGCACGTCGAATTGCTCGAACCTGCTCGATCACGTTCAGGCGTTTCCGCTCGCGGCGATGGCCCAAACGAATTACATCTCGCCTGAAACGTTAGAACGTCTAAAACATAGCGAATCGTATTTGCAAGGCGACCAAGTCACTTTCGCCAATGTGTACCGAACGGTGGATCGCTCGAACTACGATCAGTTGCGTGACAAGATCTTACCGGAGCAACTGACGCTGACGCCGGCGCGCGATTTTCCGAACGCGCCGCATGTGCCGGTGACGATGGCGACGATGTATCTTGCAAACGGGTATCGCATCGCTCCGGGGGGCATGGAGCGTGCGCGACTTCCATGGGAATCCAACTCTGCGTACAAAGATGTCGCGCCCGCGATCATCGCGCAAGGCGCGGGGCTGGACTATGAAATCGGCCGCGCACTTCAAGTCGAAGCGGGAACGGCGGAACTGGCACTCAAGGCGATGCTGATTTCAGTCGCGCACGAAGCGGCGTTGCTTCATGCTGATTTCCACAAGGCGCGCATCTTTATCCATAGCGGGCGCAAGTCGAATACCGCGCTCTATTTGAAACGGATGCCGTCACTCAAAGTGGTGGCGAGCGATCCGGCGGATCCCGACAGTGTGGTCCTGATGACGACGCTCGCGGGGATTTATTCGCAGGAGTTTCCTTGGGATCTGGCGGGCCCGGTGCAATCGCTCAGGGATGTGAATCGCGACAACATCAGCGTGGTTGACGCCGTGAATTTGCTTTCGGGGATTCAGGCGATCGCGCGGGCCGATTTCGATTACCACAATGCTCAAGGTGAAATGACCCGCGCGCCGATCCAGATTCTGGACAATTCCGGCAACTACGATCTGGTCGTGAACGCGATGGCGGATTGGGTCGGGATCGCGACTCAAGATGAGAAGGACGCCGTTATCGATGTTCTCAACGGCCCGGCGCGGATGACCGAAAACGTATCGATGAGTTCGCGTTTTGTGGACGAGGCCACGGCCGATTCGGTCTTTCTGCGCGAGAATGCGCAACGCGGAGTCGTCATTTCAAATCTGGATCCGCGCGAATCGAAGGTCGATCCCCGCTATGAGTTGCGCGTGTTGATGGGTTCGCTCTTCGCCTATCATTCTATTCTCGAGGCCGGAAAAGTTCAGGCCGATCACTTGGTGCGCCAGGTGGTCTATACGGTCGCCACTTCCAATCCTGAAATCCAGGAGCGGTTGAATGCCTTAGGTCCGACGCTCGTCGGTCAAGCGCGCACGCGCCCGAACTGGAATATCGGCAGCAACCAAGGGCAG
This sequence comes from Bdellovibrionales bacterium, assembly GCA_036822295.1. Classification (GTDB taxonomy): domain Bacteria; phylum Bdellovibrionota; class Bdellovibrionia; order Bdellovibrionales; family UBA1609; genus JALHOQ01. The sequence goes on from DAISHW010000022.1 coordinate 14,315, forward strand.
ATCAGCCTGAACTATCGCGACGTTCCTGTCCGATTCTATACCTTTTCTCCCCGCAGGATCGGGGACCTCGCGCATGAAAACGAGGATCTTTTCCGCGCGCTTCAGCGAAACCCGTCGCTTCGCCCCGGCTATTTCCGCCATCAGCGTTACCGCACCAATATGCCGGGCTTTTGAGATAGACACCCCCGCCCCGTCCCCATATATCCTAAGACAGACCATTGTCGCGGAGAGGTGGCAGAGTGGTCTAATGCACCGGTCTTGAAAACCGGCAGGGTCGTAAGGCCCTCGTGAGTTCGAATCTCACCCTCTCCGCCAATTTTGATAGTATGCGAACTCTTTGAATCCTGAAAAATTGAATATCCCGAAGAACCGGAGCCACCCTTGTGGGTGACTCTGGCGGCCTTCTTTTGTCTTTTTTCTGAAAGCTCGGACTCGGCGTACACGCCGAGCCGAACCCTGTCGTTTGGATAAAATTCTGCGAACTGGATTACGTTCTCAAAAATCTCGCGCTGCTTTTCCTTTGGCGCTTCTTCCAAGCGTTCGATGGTTTTCAAAAGGATTGTTTTGAGCCCTCTTTCCGTCACATCTCCCGCCGTGAAACTTCCCTTGGCTTTTTCTAGCCGCAAAATCCCTTTTTCTTTGTCCTCAATCTGTTTTTGTAGCTCACCGATCCGCTCGTACATTGGTGTTGCCGACACATTGGCGGGCAACTCCGCGATACGATCCACCAAGTTTTTTATCTTCTGGTGGACGGCCTTTACATCGCTTGTTGCCAGCTTGATCTCACGTGCTAGCCGTGGAGATTCTTTGTTCTGGCTTTTGCGATAATTCGCAATGCCTTTCTCAAGTTGTCCCGGCTCCAATAAAATTCTCTTTAAGGACTGAAGCACTTTATCTTCGGTCTTCTCCGCGTTCCGCCGTTGGACTTCGCAATCGTGAACATGTCCATTTTCATAAGAGCGCAAAGTCCGTGGATGATCGTAGTAGTGGATCTTCTTGGTTTTACCGTGGGCCGATTTACCATTCAGCGAAAGTCCGCATTCACCACATTTTACAAGCCCCGTTAGGGGATAGGGGTAGGTCTTCCAATCGTTCGGCTTAAACCGTCGGCGGTTGGCCTCTAACTTCTTTTGAACGGCATCAAATACTTTCTTATCAAGAATCGCGGGCCAACTTGCCTTTACTCGCTCCCGGGATCTGAATTCTGCGCCGGGCAAATTTTTTTGAGATCTACAAAATCAATTT
>DAISHW010000023.1:0-9294 GCA_036822295.1 Bdellovibrionales bacterium
GGGACATGCCCTGAATTGTAACCGGAATTCAGCGTGTCGAGGCGTCCAGGAAAATCTCGCGCATGCCGTCCGCGAAGCGCGGCCAGACCGTGTCGGGCGGGGCTTCGTCGGCCTCTTCAATACAAATGACCGGGATGCGGTTGTCCCACCAGCCGAATTGGCTCAAAGATCCGGGCGTCGGGTAACCGATTTCGGGCTTCACTTCGTAGCCGCTCGACCGCGACAAACGTTGGGCGTCTTTCATCCCGCCCTCGCCCGCGCAAACCACCATCGGTTTCCACGTGTGGCAGTGAATGATCAGGCGCGGGCTGGTCGTGCGGATCAGATTCACGATGGCTTTCACCTCGGCTTCGGAGCCCGGTGACGCGCCGGGATTGTAGCGCTCCTTTTCGTGTTCGCGGGTCCACGACTTCGACGGGTAGTTGCGGTTCAAATCCACGCCGCGGCCGTTGACGCGTGTGTTCTTCTTATAGCCGTCGACGTTCAGGCACGGGATCAGAATCCAAGGCACCGTGACCTGGGGCTGTGCCATTGAAGCGTCGGCTTTCAGGAATTCCAGAGTCTGTTGCGCCAAGAGCACACCGAGCGGCTCGTCGCCGTGCACTCCGCCCATCAACACGATGGGTTTTTGCCCTCTCAGCTCGGCGAGCGGGCGCGAAGCGTAAAGTTCGATCGGGGAGCCTGAATCGGTGCGGGTCCACTCGGGGATATGGATCATGTCTATAACGGTAATCTCATTGCGTTGGGGGGACAAGCGCGATAATTTCGCCCCCATGTCGGAATTCTCATGCATCGTGATGGCCGCGGGTAAAGGCACCCGCATGAAGACGCCGCTGCCCAAGGTCGTACACCCCGTGGCCGGGCGCCCGATGATCGAACGCGTGCTGCGCGCGGTGCAAGGCGCCGGCGCCGGCGAAGTGCGGGTCGTCGTCGGGTTCGGCGAGGAGATGGTGCGGGCCGTGGTCGAACCCATGGGCGCCTATTGTTTTAAGCAAAAAGAGCAGCGCGGGACCGCCGACGCGGTTCGCTCGGCCGAGCCGGAAACGCTGCCTGGCGAGATCATGATCTTGAACGGCGACCATCCGCTGCTCGAAGTCGCCGACATCAAACGCATCCGTGAGCGGTTCCGCGACAGTAAAGCCGCGCTCGCGGTGGTGACCTGCGAGGTACCGGAGCCCGGCGGTTTGGGGCGCGTCGTGCGTTCGGGCGGGAAACTCCGCGCGATCGTCGAGGCCAAGGACGCGGGTCCCGATGTTTTGAAGATCCGCGAGATCAACACGGGCATCTACGTTGTCAAAGCGAATGTGTTGAAGGACTTGTTGCCTCGGATCTCGAACAAGAACGCCCAAGGTGAATACTACCTGACCGATCTGATCGGCCTGGCGGTTGAGAAGAATTTGAACGTCGAAGGCATTTTGGCCGAACCCCGGGTGGGCATGGGGGTGAACAACCAGGCTGAGCTGGCCGAGGCCACCGCCATGGCGTTCCGTCGTAAAGCCGCGGCGCTTATGGAAAACGGCGTGATGATGATGGCGCCGGACAGCGTGTTCATCGAAGACACGGTCGAAGTCGGCGCGGCTTCGATGATTTATCCGAACGTGTTTCTGCGCGGGCGAACGAAGCTTGGCGCCTCGTGCGTGGTGGAGACGGGCTCGGTGCTCACCGATGCGGTCGTGGCCGACGGCGTGCACATCAAAGCCGGTTGCTACGTGCAAGAGGCTCGCGTGAGCGCGGGCGTCGAGATGGGGCCGTACGCGCATTTGCGTCCCGGCACCGAGATCGGCCAGGACTGCAAGGTCGGCAACTTCGTCGAGATGAAGAAAGTGAAATTCGGCAAGGGCGCCAAAGCCTCGCACCTGACGTATTTGGGTGACGCCGAGATCGGGGAGAACACCAACATCGGTTGCGGCACGATCACGTGCAACTACGCCGCCGATCGCAAGAAGTACGTGACGAAGATAGGTAAAGACGTCTTTGTCGGCAGCGACTCGCAATTCGTGGCGCCGGTCACGGTGGGCGACGGCGCGGTGATCGGGTCGGGTTCGACCATCACGAAAGACGTGCCCGCGGGCGCCTTGGCCGTCGCGCGCGCGAAACAATTCATCAAAGAAAACTACGTTCCGGCGGCGCCCAAGAAAAAGGATTGATTGCATGTGCGGTATCGTCGGTTACCTCGGTCCTAAGAATCCCAAAGACGTGATCATGACGGGCTTGAAGGCGCTTGAGTACCGCGGCTACGACAGCGCCGGCGTCGCGATCCTGGATGGCGGTCACTTCAAGCGGGTGCGGGCCGAAGGCAAGCTCGTCAACTTGAGCGAGAAATTGGCCGGCGAGCGGTTTTCCGGCCACTTGGGCATCGGCCACACCCGTTGGGCCACGCACGGAAAGCCCAGCGAGCGCAACGCTCATCCGCATTGCGTGGGCGGCGTGAGTTTGGTTCATAACGGCATCATCGAGAATTACATGGAGCTGCGTGAAGAGCTCGTCGCGGGGGGCGCGGTTTTAGAAAGCGACACGGACTCCGAGCTGGTGGCGCATCTTTTGGACGCGCAACTGCGCAAGACGCCCGATCTGCTCGCGGCCGTGCGCGCGGTATTGCCGCGTTTGATCGGCGCCTACGCGATCGTTTGCGTGAATGAAAAACAGCCCGACACGATGGTGGCCTTTAAAAACGGTCCGCCGTTGATCGTGGGCGTCGGCGACGATTCGATGTATGTCGCGAGCGACGTGCAGGCGTTGGTCAACTACACGAAGAAGATCATCTATCTCGAAGACGGAGAAGTCGTCGAAGTCAAAGGCAAGAACTACACCGTGTTTTCGGCCTCGGGCCGCGAAACCGTGAAACCGATCGTCGAGATCAACTGGACCGCCGACGTCGCCAGCAAGGGTGGCTTTCCGCACTTCATGGTGAAAGAGATCTTCGAGCAGCCGCGCGCGGTGGCTCAAGCCATTCAACCGCACATCAATTTGAACAAAACCGCGGTGGAGTTGCACGAACTCGGGCTTTCGGCGGAATTCCTGGCGGACGTCGAGCGCGTGTTCATCGTCGCGTGCGGCAGTTCCTATTACACCGGCCTGGTCGGCGAGTACCTGATCGAGCGCCTGGCGCGCGTGCCGGTCGAGTGCGATATCGCGAGCGAATTCCGCTACCGCCATCCCGTCTTACCGAAGAATTCCTTGTTCATCTCGATTTCCCAGAGCGGCGAGACCGCGGACACTTTGGCGGCCGTGCGCTTGGCGAAGCAGTCGGGCGTGAAGGTCTTGAGCATCTGCAACGTGCGCAACTCGTCGATCGATCGCGAGGCCGACGGCCACTTGTACATGAACGCCGGCACCGAGGTCGGCGTCGCCTCGACCAAGGCGTTCAGCGCGACGTTGGCGCTAAAGTGTTTGCTGGCTTTGGCGTTGGCGAAGGCGAAGGGCAAATTGTCGGCGTTGGAAGAAAGCGGTTACGTGCGCCAGATCTTGGCCACGCCTTCGCAGATCGAAACGGTTTTGAATCTCGACAAGTTCTTCAAAGAGGGCGCCTCTAAACTCAAGAGCTACAAGGGCTTCTTGTACCTGGGCAGGGGTGTTCACTATCCGATCGCGATGGAAGGCGCGTTGAAGCTCAAGGAGCTCGCCTACATGCACGCCGAAGGCTACGCCGCCGGCGAAATGAAACACGGTCCTTTGGCGTTGATCGACAAAGACATGGCCATCGTCATGTTGGCCCCGCACGACGATCTGTTCGAGAAGTCGGTGAGCAATTTGGAAGAGGCCAAGGCCCGCGGCGGCCAGGTGATTTCGATCTCGACCGGCCACAACAAGCGGCTCGAGCAGATTTCGAATTACTATCTGGCTTTGCCCGAAGCCGATTGGTTCACGCTGCCGCTGCTCGAAGTGATTCCCGTGCAGTTGCTCGCCTATCACGTGGCGGTGTCGCTCGGTCACGACGTCGATCAGCCGCGGAATCTCGCGAAGTCCGTCACGGTCGAGTAATCGGACACAGGGCTTCGGCGCCCGCGCCGAAGCTTCGCGTTAGTGGACGACGCAATCCTTTAAACGAAATCCCGCCATCTTCAATTCCGTGCATCCCAAATCGTAACACCAGCCGTTCGCCCTCTTGATCGCGGTATGACCCGCGCCGTGTTTACCGCCGGTCCACGAAGCGACGGCGCCGATCGGCGCTTTGCCGCAATCCTTCACGGTCTTCCAGCCGAGCCGGCGTAACGCCGCGGTAGCGCCCTTGCCGTCGTTGTAGATCACGTTCATCGTGCGCGTGGCGTGCTTCACGTACGCGACGCAACCTTTGTTGCCGCCGATGCGCAGACGCGGACGTCTGTGCTTCGCCGCCCGCCCTTTCTTCTTGCCGGCTTCCAGTTCCTCGCGGAACTCCGAAAATTCCTTCAGCATGAAGACGGTTCCTTCAGAAGAGACGAACTCGAGAGTGTCGGTAGAGATGTCGCGCGGATCCATCAGAATTTCCTCGGGCCGCCCGGTGCGCGCGAACGAGTGACCGTAAAAGAACACGCGCGCCCACCCTTGCCCGTCGAGCAAGACGGTCAACGGATCGCCTTCGGCGAATTCGAGCGAAAGCCCTTCGGCGTTTTCCACCGCGCCCGTCGCGTCGACGAAATAGCGCGGATAGAGCCGCGTTTTCCCGCGCACCACGTACGTGCCGCCGATCAGGAGCGGCATTTCGCCGACATCGCTGATTTCCGGATCCGACTCGACGCTCGCCCGCGCGAAACTCACGAATGAAAAAATAAAAAAGAGAACCCACTTCCGCATCGCCCGGACCTCGCATGTTGAAATTTTATTTTGCTCGGTCTTTAAAGCAAGAGAAGTGCCAAGTGTATGGACAAGAGCGGCGAGTACAAAGGCAAAATGAACAAGAGCGGACCCACAACGGGTTCAGACGCGGACGCCGAAGCCCCGTGTCACCGCGAAATCACTAGGTCATTGCTCGTCCGCCAAGTTTGCTTCAGGTGGCGCAACGTCGCGATGGCCTCGGGAACGGGCCGCGCGTCGCCCAGGAATTCCACCACCGTCTCGAATTCGAAATCGGGCAGGCCGAAGTCGTTCATGATCAAGCGCAAATCGGCGGCGGGCAGTCGCTCCGCGGTGGCGATCACGTGGGTCATCAGCGTCGCCGCGTAGGATTCCAGGCGCTCGCGATCGTAGCCGTAATCCGCGAGGTAGCCGCGCATCGGGATTTTGTACGCCCGAAGTTCCAGAATGAACTCCCAGACGCGGAAGTCGACGGCCAAAATTCCGTCGGGCGCGACTTGGCCCGCGAACTCATGGAGCGCTTCCATGTCACCCAGGTGGATGGCTTCGTGCCAGATCGTGAAGTCATTGCCTGAATGGCTGATGAGCACCGCGTGCCGGGGGCGCCGGGAATCGCCCGGCTCCTTGACGTAGAGCCAACGTTCGTTCGCGGAGATGCGCAGTGCCGGCGTGGACAGATCCGCGTAAAGCATTCCCGAGGAGGCTTTGCTATGGCTTACGGATTCGGGAAGGATTCCGAACGGCGTGGTGTGCACGCTCGATTTGTGATTCAACAACCCGGCCAAGCCGCCCATCACGCTGTCGGAAAGCCACGCGCCGGTCAGCAGTTCGGGGACCGTGGTGAACGTGACCGCGCCCTGGCCAAAAATGACTTTTGACATAAGCCGGAGAAACCTATCGGTCCCGGCGCCCAAATGGCGCTCGCAATCCGGAGTGACGTGCAGCTCGGCGGCGGCCAGGGTCCATGTTTGAAAAACAAGTGCAAGGACGAACGCCATGCGCGCCATTGGAGTCATGCGCCGGTTGTTTCTTCCGCGGCGTCAATCGACAAGTGTTCCGCGCAGGCCGGGGCCTGGGGCGGGTTCTTCCCGTCGACCACGTCGAGAATCAGGCGCGCTATTTCGCCGTTTTTGGTGTCCATCCGGGCCGCGTAAACGAGCTCTTCACGAATGCCCTTGAGGTAAGTGAAAGCGTCCAAACGCCCCATGGTTTCCAGACGCGAACGTTCCTTGAGCCATTGCATGATGCCGCTGACCAGGGCGACCCGCATCGGCGCCTCTTGCGGCTCACCGGTAAACAGTTCATCCGCGAGATAAAAAATCTTGTTCAAATAATAGTTGATGTGGAGCTCTTCCGCCCGGGTGGCGAGTGTACGCTCCAGTCCGGCCCGCGCGCGCCGGGTGAGCGCCGCGAAACCGGCATCCCGCGGAACTTCGTTGACGACGGCGGCCATGTCCGCGACCACAAGATTCAGTATGGTCTCGAACAGCTCAGGCCCAAAACGTGAATCAGTGGCTTCCGAAGGCGGTCTCTTGCCCTGAAGCCAGCGGTCATAGTGCCGCCGGCGAGCTTCATTTTTAAGAACATCGTAGGCCGCGTTGATCCGCTGCGCGAGGGTCTCCGACCCGCCGTGGTCGGGATGGTTCGCGCGAATCTGTTTGCGATACGCCGCTTTCACGTCCGCCGCCGAAGCGTCACGTTCGACCTCGAGAATCTGGTAATAATCCCGTCCCTGGACCAGCGAAAATTCTTCGAACGCCAGAGCCAGCGTCGGGGTGAAAAGGAATATCAGAATCCAACTCTTCATTCGATCTCCTGCGTATGCCAACTGTTTTTGAGAGCGCGGGCGATGTCGTTGAACGCGGGCACCGGATGCGCGTCGGTCAGATAATTTTTCAGTCCTTGATCGTCGAAGCGCGCGATTCCAAATTCCGTGAAAATCCGGCGTAAATCTTCGTGCTGCACGTGCGCGAGCAAGAACCCGAGGTTGTTTCTCAGGGAGCCGACCAGGAAGTCGAGATAACGGTCGACGCCGTGATCGGCGACATAGGCCCGCATCTGAATTTTATAGGCGCGCAACTCGCTGATCACCCGGTAGGGGATCTGACCGAAAAACAGGCGCCGCCCGCCGAGTTCCCGCGAGAATTCATGCAACGATTCCGCGTCCGCCAAGTGTACGGCTTCGTGCAAGATCGTGGTGTCGTCGGCCGCGTGGGTCAGAATCACGAAAGGCCGCGGGCGGGCACCGACATCTTCAACCCTAAAGAAAGCGCCGCTGCGGTCGATCCGCAAACCCGGCGTGGACATGTCCATATAAGTAGAGGCGATCGCGCGGAAGTGGTGAGAGACGGTTGGCGGCAGGATCGCGATCGGCGTCCCGCCCAAAAAGGCATCGGTTTCCGTCATCTCGATAAGATCCGCGCGCACGGCCGGTGACACTCCCGCGTTTGCGAGCTCGATGAGCGCGGCAAGGTGGATCGCCCCGTCGCCGTTCACGACTTGCTCGAGACGTTTTATGACCGTCGAAAAGTCGCCGCCGAGCGCGGTCACGCAAGCCGGGGTGACATTGATCTCTGGCGCGGCCGCCGCGGAAATGCCGACCGACAGAATCGCGCCGCAAGCCAAGAGGCGTATATGCCTTATCCGCGATTCAACCCAGCCAGCCATGAATCGCCTCTTTCGCGCGCGCGATCTGCCGCTCGCGCTTCAAATCTTTCTGGATCTTCTTCTTGCCCGGGTCGGGCTCGATGTTCGGGAACAGGCCGAAATTGATATTGGTCGGTTGAAAGTAATCGTTGTCCTCGGTGATGCCATTGAGCAACGAACCCAAAGCCGAATCGCGCGGGGGCAAAGAGATCTCGCGGCCCCTGAGCTTGTCGTTCAGAAACCGCGCCACCAACAGACCCATGCACGTCGAATCGAAATACCCCTCGACGCCGGTGATCTGGCCCGCGAAGAACAGCCACTCGTCTTTGCGGGACGACAAGACCTTGGTGAGTTTTTTCGGCGTTTGGATGTACAAATTGCGATGAATGCTGCCGAGCTTTAGAAATTCGGCGTTCTCGAGACCCGGAATCATGCGGAACACGCGCTTTTGCTCGCCATAGGCCATCTTGGTTTGAAAGCCGACCATGTTGTAAGCCGTGGCCTCTTTGTTGTCCTGCCGCAATTGCACGACCGCGTACGCGCCATGGCCCGTGCGCGGATCCTGCAAGCCCTTCGGCGACATCGGACCGAAGCGCAGGGTCTGGTCGCCGCGTTCGATGATGGCCTCGATGGGCATGCAGCTTTCGAAGTACGGCGTGTCCTTCTCGAAATCCTTGGCTTCGACTTTGCGGGCGGCTTTGATCTCGTTGATCAGATTCTCGTACTGCTCTTTGTTCAAAGGGCAGTTGTAGTAGTCCTTGTTGCCCTTGCCGAAGCGATCGGCTTTGTAAGCCACATATTGATCGATGCTGTCGGCGTCGATGATGGGGGCGATCGCGTCGAAGAAGTACATGAACTCGTCGTCGAAATGCCGCCGCATCGACCGCGCGAGCGCGTCGTCGGTCAGTGGACCCGTCGCGATCACCGCGGGGCGGGGGATCTGATCCAGGGACGTTACGGTCTCGCGCCGGATTTCAATGTTGGGATGCGCTTCCAAAATGCGCGTCACGCCCTCGGCGAATTTTTCGCGATCGATTCCAAGCGCCATACCGGCCGGCACCGCGCAATCTTGAGCCACGCGCAAGATCATGGAGCCGAGTTTCGCGGCCTCCCACTTCAGCTGGCCGGGCGCAGAGTAATCGGTCGTGCTGCCGAACGAATTCGAGCAGACCAGCTCGGCCAGGCGATCGGTTCTGTGCGCGGGCGTGGACTTCGTGCCGTCGCGCATCTCGTACAGACGCACGCGATGACCCATCTCGGCGAGCTGATACGCGCATTCACTGCCGGCCAGGCCACCGCCGACAATCGTGATTTGCGGGTTCAATTCGGGCATGTTAACCACTCCTTATGGGGAATCAGGGGCGCCGACCGAGCAAAAAATCGAAAAGCGAATTACTAGAGGCGTCAAAAGTCCTACAGACACTTCTGGGAAATGGCAAGTCCGCGCTTTCAGACGGCTTTTTGAGGTGGAAAATCTGGCATTTTTGGCCGCGCATTGTGGGTGAAACCATGGCCAAAGTCTGTGAACCCGTGGGCTACGATCGCGGCCGCCTGCAGATCTGGGTGAAGAGCTCGGCCCGCATGCAAGAGATCCGCTTTTTCGAAGAGACCTTGCGTAAAAAAGTGAACGAGCACGTGGGCCGCGAGTGGGTGCTCGGCATCAGCGGCGGACCGCTGGTGTCGCTCGCGCTCGCCACCAACATCCTCGCCGCGCTCACCGGATCGGCGTCGGGCGGCCTCACCATCGCGCTCGACGCGCTCGGCGCCACCTACCTCGAGATCGCGCAGACGATCGGCATGGATCCGTCGCTGCTGCATCGGGTGGCGGTGATCGGCGCCGGCACGCTCGACAGCCTGCCGCACAACGGCGCCGTG
>DAISHW010000023.1:9304-15317 GCA_036822295.1 Bdellovibrionales bacterium
GGCACGGCGTTCCCGGCGCCGGCCAGGTCTCGGAGGACTTCAAGCGCCTGCTTGACGAGTGACGATTCTTTTCAAAGCGTCTATCCGTTTCCGGGCTTCGTGGATAAACAGAAATCATGATGAATCTATTGCTGTTTCTGGCGACGTTCTTGAGCGCGTTCGCCCAATCCGATTGGCGTCCGGCCGCCGATTGCCGGGCCAATATTCGCGCGGTCGCGTGCCGGGTCCGCGCCAAATTGCCGGGTGAGCAAGTTAAGCTCGTGGACGATCGCGTCTGTCAGACGCCCGACGAAGTATTGCTCGTCGAAATTGAAAAGGTCCATGATCTGCTGCCGGACAAATTGCGTAACATGTTTTGTTCGCTCCGCCGAATCAACCTGGAGGAGGACGATCCAGGCATTGCCTACACCACCGTGTTCATCGAGTCTTACCGAGATGCTCAGGGCGTGGAAATGATCAGACGGTACGGCTTCACGCTCGGTCTGAACATGCGGCGCGCGTTCGGCGACATAAACGAGATCACCTCGCGTAAATATCAGGAATTGATCGGGCGGGAGTTCCGTGAGGCTTTGCTTCCCGCGGCGCCCTTTCCGGAAGTGAAGGCGCGGGGAGTTAAAGGCAACGTGTTGCTGTTGACGGCGATCATTCATGAGTTCGGGCACATGCTGGAAACGGCAAATGATCTGATTTACATGACCAGCCGCGATTGTGATTTCAGTCAAGAGGACCCGCATGGCGCGAATTGCCGGTTCCTTCCCGGCGGCGTATGGGCGTCGTTGAGCTGGGACGATTTCAAGGAGATTCGGGCGATCGACAGGATTTTCGGCATAGGGAATTTGTGTTTTTACGACTGCGTGGGCGGGCCGGCCTTAAAAGAAGATCAGCTGCGGAAGTTTTTCGAGAAGTTTATCGCCCATCAAAATTTCGTCAGCGCCTACGCGATGGCCAGCGCCGTCGAGGATTTCGCGGAGACGTTTGAACATTACGTGATCGGGAGCGTTTTCAACGATTCTGAACGCGCGGTCGAATTCGGGATTCATTTTCCGGAAAGCGGCGAGACCAGGAAAATTTCTCTGAATCCCAGCAGTGACGGGCGCCTTGGGTCGAAATGGCGCTACATGAACGATTTCTGGAACTCGGAATGGGAATATATCCCGGCGCCGGTCGAGACGCGCGCCATGGATATCAGGCTTCCGCCGAAAGGCAGGGACCCTCTTTAACTACTTCTTCTGCTCGTGCGTCTGGATCGAATCGCGCATCAGCGGTTTCAAGAAACTGTTGCGCGGCTGTTCGCCGAAGAACGCGTTGATGCGCGTGTAAAGGCTCGGATCGTTGATCAAGGCGCCGAGCGTCCCGTGACCGTTGTCGAGCTTTTTCATCACGCTGGCCATGGGCAGTAAGGCGTCGTTCCTCATGATCTTGAACGTTTCCCGCGCTTCGCCCATGAATTTGGCGAATTCTCCGCTGGCCGAAACCATGTTGCTCATCAGCTGCGCGCTCTTTTGATCGCGGTTGATGTTTTCAAACAAGACCCGCACTTCTTTGATGACGCTCACGATTTCGCCCATCTCGGAACCTTTTTGCGCGATCAGATCCAGGAAGTCCGGCGTACTGTCGGTGGCCACCATGCCGCCGTCCTTCAGCGGCGCGCCGCCCGCGGCTCCCGGCGTGATGTAGATGTATTTATCGCCCAGCGCGCCTTGAGTCTTGACCGAAGCCATCGAGCCTTCGGTGATGCGGTTCTGGAACGACTGATCGAGTTTCATGGTGACCTCGACGTCGGTGCCGCCTTCGATGAAGGTCAACGCGGTGACATTGCCGATCGGCACGCCGGTCAGCGACACCACGCTGCCGGAATTCAACCCCGAGACTTGCGGAAGGCGCACTTTCAAGGTGTAGCTGCTGGTGAAGAGCCACGTGCCGCCGCCGAGCAGGATGACCGACACGCAGAACACCACCACCCCGATAAAGGTGAAGATGCCCACCTTGATGTCTTTGCCGAGAGAGGTTTTTTCCATCGCTATCCTCCGTCCGTTCCCAGAATGAACTTTTCTAAAGGCCCAATGCCATCTTGCTTCAGATCGCCGACCAAACGTTGATCCATCACGCGGCCGCCTTGCAACAGAAAGAAGCGATCGCACACCGCGACCGCGGTCGGCATGTCGTGCGTGACGAAAACTCCCGTGACGCCTTTTTCTTTCAGGCGCAGCACGATCTCGCGAATTTTAAGCGTGTTGTAGGGATCGAGCCCCGCCGTCGGCTCATCGTACAAAATCACTTTCGGTCCGATGATCATCGAACGCGCCAAACCCACGCGCTTTTGCATGCCGCCAGAGAGTTCGCCGGGCAGTTTCCCCATGGCTTCGGCCAGACCGAATTCCTCGAGCTGTTCGCGTACGCGGTTTTTGATCTCGGTCTCGCTCAGCCGCATGTGTTCGCGCAGCGGATACGCCAGGTTTTCGTAGACGGACATCGAGTCGAAGAGCGCCCCGTTTTGAAAGACGTAGGCGACTTTCTTGCGCACCGGAATCAACTCGCGCTCCGTGAGTTTGGAGATTTCTTGGCCATCGATCCAGATTTCTCCGCGATCGGGTTTCTCGAGTCCGATCAAGCTGCGCAAGACCACGGACTTGCCGACGCCGGATCCGCCGACCAATCCCACGCATTCGCCCGTTTTAACGGCGAAGCTGACATCGGTGTGCACCGCGCGGCCATTGAACGATTTGGCGAAATTCTTCACTTCGATCATTTGAACATGACCTCGAACAGATAGTAGAACTTCGTCAGGAAGTAATCGCCCGCCAAAATGCAAATGGATGCGTAAACCACCGCCTTCGTGGTCGCGTTGCCCACTCCTTGAGTTCCGCCCTTGACGTTCAAGCCGAAGTAGCACGCGAACAGAGAGATGAAGAGCGCGAAGACCGGGGTTTTCATGAAGCCCGACATGAAGTCCGACACCGTCAACGTCTGGAAAATCTTCTGCACGTAAAACGTGTGATCCAGGCCCAGATCGTTCACGCCGACCGCCATGCCGCCGATGATGCCGACGAAGTTCGCGAACGCGCACAAAATCGGAATCGCGATCAAGCAGGCGAGCACGCGCGGAATGACGATTTTCTTGATCGGCGAAGTGCCCAGCGCGCGAATGGCGTCGATCTGCTGGGTGACGGTCATCGAGCCGATCTCAGAGGCGATGCCGGCGCCCACGCGCGCGGCCAGCATCAGGCAACTGAACACGGGCCCCATCTCGCGCACGATCGACAGCGAAACGATCTTGGGAATATAGAGTTTGCCGCCGAATTTTTCGAGTCCCAGGCCGAATTGCAGCGCCATCACCATTCCGGTCGAGCCCGCGGTGATGAACACGAGCGGCATCGAACGAATGCCGACTTGATAGATTTGCTCGATCGTCAGGCGAAAGTAAAACGGGGGACGCCAAATTTCGCTGACGACTTGTTTCGTCAGTCGCGCGGTACCGCCCAGCAGTCTGAGAAGTTCAGACTGATTCAGATTCATGGGGCCCGGAACCCTTCGATGAAGCGATTGAAGGCGTCTTGATCGTCTTTGACGGATTCCTTCACGCCCAAATAATTCAGAATGTAAATGCAGTGATTGCGTTTGAACGCCAGCATGTCGACGCTCGTGGGGACGCCGTCGACTTTACCGGACGCCTTCACGCGGCGGCCCTCGCGCCCCTGAACGGTGACGGTTTGTTTCGAATCGTAATTCAGCTCCGCCAAACCCACGAGCACGCCCTGCACGATGCTGTCGAGTGGCGGATCGCTCGGGTCCTGGCAATCCGACACGAAAGAAATCACGTTGCCGTTGCGCGGGTTCTTCCAAACGGCGTCGACTTCGGGACGACTCTCTTCCGCAAACGGGGCGGAAGGCGCGCGATAGGCGACGTCCTTCGCGCGTTTTACGGAGTGATTGGTGCCCACGTTCACGCTGACGCAACCGACGGTCGCGAAAAGAAGTGGTAAAACTAAGTTGCGGTACACAGTTGCATTTCTCATAGTTGGCCTTGGCCCTGGGGCTCGAGTTTCTTTTCGGATTTCGCTCGGCCACCCTCAAGGTCGCGTCAGCGAATTGTCGTGGATCCAAAAGAATCTGACGTGAGCCGCGGGACGAAGATCGCGTTACACTGGACTTCCTCTATGTAAATACTGGGAAATTCGAACGAAGTCCAGCTGGCATCGAACATGCTTTACCTCCTAGTAGATCACTCTCTTAAGTCCCGGGGGAAGTTTTGACAGGACGTCGAACGATCATGATTGGCCTCGCGCTGTTCTTCGGCGCCGGCGCGGCTTTCGCCCAGGCGGGCAAGCCCAAGGTCGCGGCCGAGATTTCGCGTTTGGCGGACACGGCTCATTTGGAATTCCGCGGTCTCAGGAATTGGCGCTACGAAGTGCAACGCGAGGGTGCAAAGACCATCACGCTGAGCGTTCCGCCTTTCGACGAAGCCAGCGTCGGTAAGCTGCAATCGTTCAACGACCCCATGCTGCAAGCCGTGAAGGTCAACAAGAACGGCGCCGACGGAAACTACGTGATTTCGTTCACGCTGACTGACGCCGACGTCGAGACTTTCGATTACCTGACCGACGATCCCTCGCGTTTGATCGTGGATTTCTACCGTAAAGCGCCGCCTGAGGCGAAAAAGCCACAAGTCTCTGCCGGAACTCCGGCCCCGAAGGTCGCGGCCAAACCGCGGCCGCGAAAAACCTCGACGGCCGACGGCGAATTCGAGGAAGTCGAGACATCCGCGCGCAGGCCCGCCGGCGATGAATTTATCTCGGTCGAGAATACGAACAAAGGTGAAGTCGATTTGCGCTTCGGCGTCTTCGACGGCGGCGACGAGAATTACGACCGCTTCCGCATCAAAGATTATGAAATCCGTGACGAGGCCATCATCGCCTCGAGGCATAATATCTATTTGCCGTTCCCGATGCTGAAGATGCGGGTCAGTCAGCTCGACGAACTCATGGATCGCCGCCCGGAATACGTCATCAATCCGAAAGGCGCGCGCGAGAACAAAGAAGCGCGCCTGCTCTTGACGTTGTTCGAACGCGGCCGTCAGGCCGTGTTCCTGAAGACCTACGATTACTTCGTGAATAAATATCCCGATTCGGAATATCTGGAGATCCTCAAGAATCTGACCGCTCACGTTTACTTGGAGCGTTGGCGCGAGCATGGCAAGGCCTCGGATTTCGACGCGGCCCGCGCGCTTTATTCCGAGCTCGTGCAGAAATTCCCGGGCAGTCCCTTGCGCGAACATAACCATTTGATTTTGGGCTTCGCGCAAATGGAACGCGGTGACGCCTTGAGCACGCTGCAAACTTTCCAGGGCTTTTTGGCGTCGTATCCCGGTTCTCCGGAAATTCCGCAAGTGCGCAAGGCTCTGGCCGAAGCTTACATGATTTTGCGTAAATACGACGAGGCGACCGCGGAATACGCGGCGATCGTCAAAGACTTCCCGAAATCGGAGCATGCCAAAGAGGCTCGTTACCGCATGGGCGACGTGCAGTTCGCCAAAGGCGATTACACGAGCGCTATCCGCGCGTACGAAACCGCGATCAAAGATCTGCCGGCGCAAGAAAAGATCTACCCGAACGCTTCGTTCAACATGGCCGAAGCGCGTTTCTGGCAGAAGGACTTCAAAAAATCGCTCAATGGTTACGTGCAATTCGTGAATCTGTTCCCGCGCCACGACTACGGCGGCTACGCGCTGACTCGCATCGGTGAGTTGCTGGGCGTGATGGGCGCGGATCCGCGCCGCGTGATGGGCGCCTTCCTTGAGAGCTACTTCCGTTTCCCCAATCATCCGGGCGCGAAAGTCGCGCGCATTCGAATGCTCGCGCAGCAAATGCGCTCGATGAAACCCAAGGAACTTCAAAATGCCTTGAAAGAAATCGCCGAGATCGATTCGAAGCTCGATTTGCCGGGCATCAAGGAGTTCACCAACTTGTGGTCAAAGAGGCTGAGCAAGCCGACGTAGATTCCGAATGGCGATGGC
>DAISHW010000024.1:0-6201 GCA_036822295.1 Bdellovibrionales bacterium
AACAAATGAACCCGCCGCTCAACCGACGAATCTCAACTGAGCGAGGGGCAAGCCCGATTCCCGAAGGTTCTGATAGATTTGTTCTCTACTCCGCATTTTTTCGGGAAAAGTCTTTATTAAAAGAGCGTGTTGAAAGACTCATCGGTGACGTGAAAGAAAAGCGACCTCGCTTTGGCTGGCAAAACAGATGGGTCAGATACGGTGTTACGCTTTTTATTTCGGTTGTAGTTCTAAATTCTGTTTTCGGGGGCAACTTTAAAAACGAAGCCGTTATGAAGGCACCTGAATGGATTGAGAATTTGTTTAAAGTCTCGTGCGTTTGTATAAATCAAAAGTTTTATGCCCAAGCATAAAATAAGTCCGTAATTTTTTAAAACAAAATACTACATTAGTAGTATTTAACAAAAGGAGAAGAAGATGAAAAGTATGAAAATGAAACTGTTGGTGGTGGGAGTGCTCTTGCTTTCTGGCGTTGCTCAAGCAAGCGGAAAAGTAGTTCGTGCGACCGAGATGGGAACTACAATGTGGTCTGACCTTACAAAAGGTAAACTGGGTGACGTAGTTGTGGAATTCCGCCAAGGGGACGAATTGCCTGTTACGTTTGAAGCCCAAGGAGATTTGATTGAAACAAGACAAACCTTCGTGAGCTATGTCGGAATTAAAGGAAACTTCTGGCTACGCCTCAGCCAAAACGACGTTGAAATCAGTTTGGATGGAACGACATTCAAAAAGCTGAATGAAGTATTGACTGGTAGTCTTGAAGCCGGAGCAGGTTCAGCACAAAATGGCGGAGTCGCTGATGCCATTACCATTATGTTCAAAGCATTTTTAAAATAATCGGAGGAACAATGAGAAATCTAATTGGATTATGTTTTTTAGTTTCTTCGCTATTTGTTTCAAGTGTTCACGCACAGGAGACCTATAAAACTGAAACGATTGTTGGCATCGGTGCGACGCTTGAGAAATTAGCGGATGGCTCCATTCAAATTATGGGCCTTATTCCAAATTCACCAGCAGAGCATTCGGGATTAGCAAAAGGTGATTTTATTATTGAAGTTAAGTCATTGCCGAATAGCCAAGTTGTAGATGTCCGCAGTCTACCGTTGGCCGATGCTGTTGCTCTTATCCGGGGGCCGGTTGGAGTTCCGGTGGAAATTTCTTTTATCAGAGGAAATTCCGAGCCAACCGTCCTTTCAATTACAAGAGCCGTCATTGAAATTGATGATGGTGAATAGTTTTACCCTAAAGTTCCCCAACACAAGACGGTCTATTCTAAAATAGGCCGTCTTTTCTTCCAATTCACTTAATTTGCGTAAATGGAAACTGATTGACCTTGAGCAAGGCAAGCCGGAACCCGCAGAGGGGGAGGCGTAGCCTTGCCATCGGATAATATTATAAACGATGGCACTGTGCCATTCATCACCCATGACTGCACTTTCTGCGCATTGGGTGATAGAAGGATTTCTTCTCGAGGTTAATGAATGAAAATGGGTCACGAAGCCGGACTAGAAATGATTTCGGAATTTTGGTCCTGCATTTCTGAGAAGCGGTGGGACGATGCCCGCAAAATGCTGGCTCCCGAATTTAAAGCCTATTGGCCTCAATCAAACGAAAAATTCAAACGAGATAATTTTATCGAGGTGAACCGCACCTATCCAGGCACTCACGAAATTCAAATCATGAACACATGGGGTGAGCATGACCAGTGGGATCGCACTGACACGATCATCTCAGAAGTTTTCATTAAATCAAAAACGCCTGAAGGAAAAGAAGTCGAGCTAACCGCGATATCAATTTTCGAACTTGAAGATGACGGAGAATATTTGATCAGATCCGTGCGCGAATATTGGGCTGACGCCTACCCCGTTCCAGCCTGGAGAAAGCATCTTTCCACACCATATGACAATCGAGGCACTGATGTCACACGCTGATAAAATTCCTCGCTACCAAGCGTTCCGCCAACTAGGTCTTGAACTCAATAGTCAATTATTTCGATCTCTCAGTCGTAGAACAGTAATGGAAGGTGGACGACGTCTTGGAGTAGCTCGCGGAAATAATTTTGTTATGGATACGGAAGATGAAATCGCCGTTGTTGCGGATTATTGTATTCACGATTTACGTCACGATGGGCAAAATGCTATCGACCGCTTTTTAGATTCTCACCGCCAAGGCCTAAGTTCAGAACAGTTTGACTATCTTACTTCGTTATCCAAAGCTTTTTTCTCACTTTTTGTTATTACAGACACTGAGCCTGGAGTCGGAATAAACGTGCGTGATCTACTCTCAGGTCAAGATCACTTGATTTTTGACGTTGGATTTAGCAATACCGCTGATCCGGAATATGTTTTGGCTTCGCGGATTTTTACACATGAAAGCATCACTATGACGACCGGTTCAGCATTGCCTGTTCCACCAAGTTTTGTTGCCCATTTGATCGTCAAAGCCACTTCGACACCCAACGCAAAGTTGTCGTTTAAAACTACGGCTGAAGTTATTCGAGAACTCCTTGCGAATGGAGCATCGAATAAGGTGGCCTATAATGATGTCTCCAAAAATTTGTAATCACACGCTTTGGAATAAACTATGGAAACAATCAATCGCACGGCCGTCACAATCACATTCAAAGAAAAATTTGTGGAATGGATCAATCAGCTTCCCGACCGAAGCGACTTGGTCTTCACGCTCGAGATGTTGAACGAAAGTAAGCCAGTCTACCTAATTCCAAATCATGAAGACGACGACAAAGACCGCAACTGGTTCAACAAACGCAAAGCCGAATTTCTTGAGGAAGCTTTTGAGAGTATTTGCACTGAGCCCAGATGGTGGCCGGAAATAAAATCAGCGAGAACATTCGATGAATATTTGTTAGCCGAATTTTCCTGCATGGTTTGGGACTCTGTTGAGAATGAGCCGCTTGAGAGGGACGTCTATTGAACCTCTCCTTGCCGGACCTAATCATCGAATTATCTCCTTCCCAGCGATTACACGCACAAACCTGGATTGATACGTTCTTAAAAGGAGGATCCAGTATTTTTGCCGAACCAATTTTCGATGGCCTAAATCTGCGCATGAGTGCGTGTGATGTGGCCCAAATGTTGGAGCTAAACGAACCCGCCGAGACAAGCCTGTTTGACCTACAACGATTGAAGGCATCCGCGCTGAACCAGATCCACAAAATCAAGGCCCGAAAGCGGGAGAACTTGATTGGAGCGAAAAAGCCATGAGACTTGTTCTTCTGATCGCGGCGTTAACCGCGCTTTGCGGCTGCGCCACAAGAAATAAAGTTCTGTTCAATAAGACCACGGGACCCCGATGGATGTCGGTTGATAATCCCAAAGAATTTTTGACTGACTCTGAGCTTCAGTTTTTAGGTGGAGGGAAAGCTTCCGCCTCATCCACTAAAAAATGACTATGGGCAAAGCAAAGATTTTAGCGATTGCATTAATAATTACCGTTGTGGGCTGCTCGACAACACGACCTCGGGATGACGCAAAAATGGAAAGTGTAACCGGGAATCGGACAATGTTGAGCGGAGCGTGGTGTGGGTTTGTATCGGCATGTATTGAAGAAGCCGCCAACGCGGCTAAAGAGGACTGCGCAAAAGAGGGAAAAATCTACGAGTACGTCACTCATACGGTTTCGTCATGGCAGCCGTCAGTCAGTTACAAATGCCTCGCTCAGCCAACTTTTGAAAACGTAAAGCCAAACTCAAAATGAGCGCCGCAGGCGGCAGCGCTCCGCGCCCGAAGATCTCCACATGGTCGGTTTCCTTCTATTGATCTATCCGGCGAATCGACCTTAGAGCAAGTCAGGTTAACTTTCTGCCCGTTAGACTGATTTTCCCTTAGAGCCCGAAGTATCCGCGAATCGCCGTCACGCCTTCGATGGAACGAATGTCGCGGTGGGCGCCGCTCGTCAGGAACACCGCGCGGTTGGCGACGCCTTGACCGAGCATATTGGCGACGATCTGCCGGCCCACTTCGGCGCCCGTGATCGGATCCTTGCGGCCCCAATGGAACATGAGTTTTGAGCGCGACATGAAGGCCTCAAACTGCGCCCGCGTGGGAAGGCGCGGAGAAACGATACGCCCGCGGGCGACAAGCCGCTCCAACGCGTCGGATTTGCGCGCATTGTACTTCTCTTCCATCGCGAAGGCCTTGAGTGGATCGATGATCCAGCTGTCCATCGGATAGTGGCGGTCGGCGTCGCGCAGAATTTCGCCCGCCATGCGGCCGCCATTCAGCGATTGCACACTCAAGACCGGGTTCAAAGCGCCGTAAGCATCTGAGTAATTCATCATGTAATCGTCGACTTCGGCCTTGGATTTTAGGGTCAGGAAATCCGCGACCACCGAATACAAAACGTCGGGCTCGCCGGGAGTGATGTCGGCATAAGCGAAGTGCACCAGTTCGGGATCCGCACCGATGTGCGCGAAGTGCGCCTTCACCCGCAGCACCAAGGCATTGAAGGGTTCCAGGCCCTCGCGCAGCGAATACCGTAAAGCTTCGTGGCTGAAATTCTCTTGGTTGGGGCGGGCGCCCGTCCAGGTCCAAAGGGGATCGGCGAGTTGTCCGGCGGAAAGGATCATCCCCGTCGGTGCCGTCGCGATCCGGCGCTCGGCCAGCAGGCGAATATAGCTCTGGCCGACATGTAAACCAAAACTATGCGCCATCACGTACAGGTGTGACGCGTCGGCAAGCCCCAAGCGGACCAGCTTTTCCGCGACATTCGCGTGATCGAGCGCCAGCACGTCGGCGTTCATGTAGCGACCGACTTTTTCCAGATCCGTTCGCGCCCACGCTTCGTATACGAGCGGGAATGACTGCCCGCCGGTGCCACGCTGATCGACCAATACGACGTTAAAGACGCGAAGCAATTCGGTCAGGCGATCGGCCGGCATCGCCGTGTAATCGTAATCGAGCTCGCGAATCGACGTCGCCGCCATTCCCGGTCCGCCATTTATATATATAAGGGTCGGCGCCGAAGCGCCGGTCAGCGACGGAATCCAACGATAGAAAATATGAACTTTCTCGGCGCTGGGCCGGGCGTAATCAAAAGGCACGCGAACGAACCCGCGGCGTTCCACCGCGTGCACGGCGACTTGATCATCGACCGCCGCGGTCGGCAGTCCGCGAATGGTCGCATTGGGAACCGGAGCGGCCCAGGCCGTGCCGAGCGTGAACGCAAGCGTAGCTGTCAGAGTATGGAGCATTGTCCCTCCTTTTTAGAACACAGGGCCTCAGTCTCTTTATTCGCGGTATGTTGTGCAAACAAAGTTCATGCACGCGTCAGGTCATTTTTGCAATTCGGTCGAACGTCCAGGCGTTGTTGAAACGGTTCGCGACGTTACAAACTGCCGTCAGGTCCGACGCCGACGTCGCGGAGCCGTCCGTATTTGCCCTCGAACAGAACCTCTTCGTCCATCACTTGGCCGTTGGCGCCGATGCGCAGACGCAGCAGACTCTCTCCACCCAAATTGGCGATGAACAAATCGTTCGCCCACTCGGGAATCAATCCGCCGGTGTAGAAGGCCATGCCCGAAGGAGCGATCGCGGGAGTGTATTCGCGAAGGGGAGAAATCATTCCCTTTTTCGTCAATTCATGATGGATCACGGGCCAACCATAGTTGCCGCCCGCCACCAAACGATTGATCTCGTCACCGCCGCCGGGCGCGTCGTAGCCGGTTGGACCGTGCTCGCTATCATAGATCTCGCGACTCACCGGGTGCAGAGCCAGGCCTTGGGGATTGCGGTGACCCATCGTGAAGATCGGGTTCTGGGGGCCAAACGGATTGTCGGAAGGAATCGCGCCTTCATCGGTCACGCGCACCACTTTGCCGTGCAAGGTATTCACGTCCTGCGCGAGCTCCTTGTGATGGCGCTCACCGAACGAGGCGTACAAGTAGCCGGCATCGTCGAAGAGCAGACGGCAACCGAAGTGCGCGCTGTCGTCGCCCTCTGGACCGTTCAAAATCACTTTGTGTTCACGGAACGCGCCGTCTCGGTATGTGAAGCGATTGATGCGCGTGAACATATGACCCGCGCGATCCACCGAGTAAGCCACATAAACCCAGCCGTTTTCGGCGAAGCGGGGGTGGAACGCCAAATCGAGCAATCCGCCCTGGCCGCGCGCGCGCAGGTCGGGCAGGTTCTTCAGCGTGCGTTGCAGGTGAAAATCGCCGTTATAAATTTTGATTTGCCC
>DAISHW010000024.1:6211-7090 GCA_036822295.1 Bdellovibrionales bacterium
GTCTTGCTCGGTGATCCAAATCTCGCCGTTTGGCGACGTCACGACCGCCCAAGGACTTTCCAGATCGTCGATCACGACTTGATCGACGGGGCCGGCAGGTATCGCCGCCGGCCGCGCGCCGAGTTTGTCGTCGAGCATCGGAAGCCCCCTTCGCATCCATTCGCTTAAAATATTCCAGTCTTCATCGCTGAAGCCGCCCGTGCCGGAGCGGGGCATATAGGTCTGGCGTTGAAAGCGTTGCAGTTTGCCCGCGGTTTCTTCGCCGAAGTGATCGGCGAAAACTTGATCGAAGCCGCCGCTCTCCACACGAGCGGCATGAAAGCCCAGAAAGCGTGCGCGCCACTGAAAGCGATCATTGGAAAAACAGCGCAATGCCGCCTCGGCCGTCGCGCTTGACGGAGTCGCTCGCCACGGCGTGAGACACTCATTATCGACACGTAAGCTCGTCTGGGCCCATTCCCGGATCAGGGCGGGATTCAATTGATGGCAGCCGGCGCATTTCTTGGACGAGCCTGGAACCTCGGCGCCGATAAGGATCAGCGCCCGGTCCGCGAGCGTGGAGTCGTCCCAGGATCTGACATTGTCTGTCGCCGCTGAAAGCCAAGTGCCCGGCAGAAGCAGGATCAATGTGAAAACGAAAATAGAAACGCGCATGCATCACCCCTTATCGCCGAACAATTTACTGCGTGAGCAATTGCTTTTCAATGGCGACGCCGCTCCTCCTTTGGTATTTCTCGGGGTCAGAGGGGGAATTCAGTGTTGAAACAGATTATTGTGCTGGCCGCGTTTTTCGCCCATGGAGCCATGGGCGCGGAGTTTCCGCTCAAAGACGTTCGCTGTCGTGTGGAAGTCGGCCGCAAGATCGAAGCGCTCGGCGCG
>DAISHW010000024.1:7100-14949 GCA_036822295.1 Bdellovibrionales bacterium
ATGCAAAGCGCCCGCGGGACCGACGGCTCCCGCCGCTATCACGCGCCCACCGATATTCTTGGAGTGTGGATCCAGGCCCGTGTTTTCTTGAACGGCGAAGTCTTGCTCCGCCGCGTGACGGCTCGCTACGTCGAAACGCACACGATGAATCTTGAAACTTGCGGGTTTAGCATCGTCGCCCACGAGTGGCGCGAGCCCTATAAGTCGCGCCAGCAAAACGGTCCGGCGTTCAGCGACCGGGACTTGCGCGCGCTCGTACGAAACCGTACGGGCCTGATTTATCTTTGGTCGCCCAACATGCCTTATTCGTACTTGGACATTCGCCAGGGGACGATGGGGCTTCCGGCGATCCGGCAGATCGCGGCCGAGATGAATCTGCCGCTCACGGTGCTGCTCGATCCGGGCGCCAACTACCGCCACGCGCTTCGGGTGACCGGTTCATCGCCGTGGCTGGGGCCGACCGATGCGCGCTTGGTGCGCTCCATCGAGTTGTCGTTCCGCGCGCTTCTCAATCATTATCCCGTGCTGCTCGCGTATCGCGACGGCAAGCTTGCGCGTTTCGGTTACCCCGGAATCGGAACCCGAGAAGAATACCACCATTATATCAAGGATGTGTTCGATGAATTGGCTCCTTAGCATATTGAGTCTTGTGGCCCCTCTTCAGGCCGCGGCGACTCCGTCGACGGGACGGGAGTGCCTGTTGCGCGAAGCCAAGCCCGATTTGGTGAGCGTGATTCCCGAAGCTCCCAGTTATTTCACCAAGGTCATGCCCGACGGCAAAGCGGCGTTCTACATCGGCACCATCAATCATCTGCTTTTGCTTGAAGAGAAAAACGAAACCAAACGCGTCTTGGACGTGCCGGGCACTATCGATCCCGTTCCTTGTCCCGACGGTAGAGTGATGAGCGTGCCGGGTCTTGATCTTTACGAGATGAGCCAGGTTTATCTGCGAGGCGTGAACGCGCCGTCGATGATCACCGACTACACGCTGGCGGGCGTCTATCAGTCTTGCGGACTTTTAGAAAGTACGAGTCGAAGCGCCACCTATAGGATCATCACGGACGAAAACGGCGGCGTGATGTTCCGCGATTACAGAGTCACTTTCGGCCGTCGCGGCCGTCCGGGGACCGCTGTGGGACTCGGGCCCGCCCAGGCGCGCTGCCCGGGCACGAATTTGAAAACCATTTTGATTTCGAAAACGGGTAAATACATTTCGGGTTTTTCGCCCGCGACGGGCACCACGCAGATCTGGGATGTCTCGGACGAGGCGCCCGAGTGCAAGCTGGCGCTCGACCTGGGATTCCCGACGGGGAAAGTGGAGTTCAACTTCGACGATTCCCGCATCGCTTTTCACATGGATTATTTCGGCTCCAACGCGGGCGAGTACTTCAGCGGCCTTGACGACGGAATGAGCAAGGACGTCTTCACGCTCGATCTGGAGCGCACGCGAGACGGGCTGATCGGTAAGAACATGCGCCGGATCACGGCCGCCGGTCAGAAAGACCAAGGGAGCTATTATCCCTCGTTCGCGCGCGACGGCCGCATCGTGTTCGTGAACTATAAAGACGACGTTTACACTTTTCAGCGCGTGAATCCCGATGAGGTGCCGGGATTCCAACTGATCGTTCCCCCTCCGGAGGGCTGGAGCAAGCGTCCGGCCGACGTGCCCGCCGATTGGAAAGAGCGCTTGCATAGCGCGAGCGTCGTCGGAAGTCTTTGGAGTGAACGTTGCTCGCGGTATGACGAAGAAGTGACCGCCGTTGACGCGGCCACGGTGCAACTGAGCTTGACTCGTGAGGGCTGCCGCCTTCTCGTGCGCGAGGGTTGGAGCCCGCCGATGCAAGAGAAGCTTGCCAAGCACGTGCGCTTTCAGCGTGACACGCGTTTTGATCCCCAGTTGATTCGCATGACCAAGGCGAGCGATCTCGAACAGATCTGCGCGAGCCTGCCACTCTAGAAACGAAAGGGACGATGTCATATGGCATCGTCCCTGTGACGGATCTTTAATGAGGTTCTAAAAATTTTTTACTGAGCTTTTTGGTTGTCGGATTCCGCGCCGCCCGTACCGGCATCTTTGTTCTGCGACTTGCCGAGCATCTTGTCGTGAGCGTTGCGGATGGCTTTGTTCTCGGCCTTCTTCGGATTTTTCTGAACCGTTTGCGCGAGTTCGGCTTTGCAGGCCGCCATCATGGGATCGGCCGGATCCAAGTCCACACCGGGAACTTTCTCGCCTTGGGCGAATTTGCCCATGCAATCGTTGATCAGGCTTTTGCCGTCCTTCTTGTCATTTTTGGAAAGCGTGAAGCCGGCTTTTCCACAAGCGACTTTCAAACTTTCACAGCTCGTGCCGACATGGCCGGCCTTGTGATCGGCGTGGGCAAGCAGCGGGGCTAACGTGCAACTGGCGAGGATCGCGATCGTCTTAAACATGGTGACTCCTTTGGTTTAATGCAGCGTCGCCATCGTAGGACCACCGCAGGGGCCCGTCATTACTTGCCGCCGGGCACCGTGGGAGAAGGGATTTGCTCGAGCGACTCGAGCGCGGCCTCGAGCTCCGGGGAGCGGAAGTAGTTTTTGCCCAGGGCGAAAAGTCCATCGGCGGAACGCTGCAGGGTGACGGGCTCGCCGCTCACATACGCTAAAGTCACGATCGGCGCGGTCACGGCCGCGGTCGGCGGCATGTCCATCAGATCGGCTTTGACGGTGCAATGTTCAGAAAACCATTTCTCTACGGCGATCTGGTTCACTTCCTCGCGCTGGCCGTCCCGGGAGCGATACCATTTCATGCCGTCTTGCAGGATCGCGAACTTGCCGATCACGCTCAGCGAACTCACGCGCGTGGGGCAAAGATGAACGGCCGTGCGAGAAACATGCTCACGGCCTTCCACCATCGGAGCGCCGGTGAAAAAACCGCCGCCCTGTTGTTTTATTTTGTAGATGATGCTCATCACCGCGATGAGCGTGGCGGTCATGATGATCGGACGAATCCAGTAGGTCGGGCGGATTTTTTCCATCAGTACGCTTGCACCTTCACGTTGCCCGTGCCGCTCATGGCGTTAAGGCCGAAGTCAGCCGAGGAATGTTGTTCGATTTCGTTGGTCACCTGGCCCGTGCCCGAAGTGAGGCTCGCGTTGATCTTGGTGCCCTTCGGGAACACCAG
Organism: Bdellovibrionales bacterium; assembly: GCA_036822295.1. Taxonomy (GTDB): domain Bacteria; phylum Bdellovibrionota; class Bdellovibrionia; order Bdellovibrionales; family UBA1609; genus JALHOQ01. Next base: position 10,261 of record DAISHW010000024.1, read on the forward strand.
CGTGGCGTCACCCGATCCGGTTTTTAAAGCGAGGTCGCCTTTCGGATAGCTCAAGAATTTCAAATCGACGGGGCCGTTGCCCGCGTTGATTGAGCCTCCGCCGGTGACGCCGTTGATTTCGACTTTGCCCGTGCCGCTTTGCCCCTCGACCCGCGTGAAGACGCCGCTGGCGGTGATCGAACCCGTGCCGAGTTGGAAGAACAAAGGACCTTTCGTGCCGCTCGTGTTGATCGAACCTGTGCCCGCGATCAGGCGCAAAGCCACATCGGCGGGAACGATGAGCGTGACGTCGGCCGCGCAGGTTTCACCGAGCGGCGCGATCACTTGCACGATGACCTCTGAGAATTCGGATTTTTCGATGTTGAGTTGGCAGCGCTCGGAAAACTGTTTCGCGTTCTTAGTCACTTGCACGGTGACGCGCGGGCGTTCGTTGACCGAGATCTGGATCGCGCCAGAAGGATTTTCGACGATCACCTTTTCGCCGGCGGCGAAGTCATACTCACGTTGTTCGACGTTCTCAAGACCGGGCACGTACGGCGCGACCGCCGCCGGGGCGAGTGACGAGGTGATAAAAATCAGAACTAACGTAGCGAATTTCATGCGAATTCCTCTTAATATGTGGGGAACATAGCCATAAATGAGAAAAGGTTCAACTTTTGTGCCGTTAGAGGAGTTCAAGACTCTTTGGGGTGGGGATAATCCCTGCCTGCTGCTGATTAAGTCGATCTAACGTCTGGCGCGAAGGTCCCCGCCGCTTGCGGCTGGGAGGTTCACTGTTTTGAATGAATGATTTACCTGTGCCACCGTTATCCGGCCGAGCATGATCAAACCAATAAAAAGAAGAGCGTTTCTTGAGTTCACGGTGGCCCGTCGAATCGACCAAACGCCGCCAAATCGCACTAAACAAGATGTTGGGTGGAGAGCGGGCACGAGTAGGTGACTTTATAATCGAATGCCTCGGATTTGCCGCGTAAATGAATTGGTTCAATTCGGCGTGACGGAGGGTGGCGCTATCGAACCAGCCCCCTCAGAAAATGGGATCTGGCATGAAAGATCGTCAAATTGTTCGTCGAAGTCATCGAAGATCGTTCCAAACATTGCGAGTTATGAAGCAAAAAAATCCGTGAAAGCGCGGTCCTGTTGACCAACAGTCGAGCAGCGATGGCGCTTCAAAACTATAGTTTGATTTGCGAAGGATATGTACATCAAATAAAAATAGTTTTGTTCGAGGCAATAGCTGGCGCAAGGCAAAAGCCCGTAAGCAAAAATACTTTCTCGAATCGGCAAAAACTTATTTACTGTGTGTTTATGATCATCGTAATTGTAATCAGCGGACCGTGAAATAATAGCATCGGGCACTCACCCGAAAGAGAGACGACACTCGCCGGGGCTCATCGGTAGATTTTAAGGAAGAGACGGATATCCTACGCAACGGCCACTCGAGAAACGAAGGCCAGAAGACTCGAGCGGAACACCGCGCCTGGAGGGTGAGTTCTCCAACTATAAACCTGTGCAAAAGTGATAAGTCCCTATACGGGCAAAAGTAGCGCAGCGAGCTTCTCGGCGGCAAAAAATTAAAGGAATGCTACAAAAGTCGGCGCTTGAGGGAAGCAGTTGATGCAGCCTATTTCCGATTCGAGGTAAAAAATCGCTCGAATCGGATTCTCAATGTCTTGCTATTTAGCGATCTTGGGTCAAACAAGTGTTTGATGACCGGCAGCTCGGCCTGTTGCCAATTCAACCCAGCGCAATTTAAAGGGTATTTGGGTAATTTTCAGTTCCACGAAAATAGAGAAAACTTGATTTATTTGGTAAGGGCCTGTGACATCTGAAGCACCGAAGATGCAGGAAAGCTCAGTTCAAGCCGCCCGCAATTTACGAAAACTAAGACGCGAATCCACAAGGTTCGCGTTCTTGAGACCTGCGCTTCAGAAAGCTAGATTATGTCGTTCTTAGATATCAATCCAAATTCAATTTTTGAAAAATTGCACGTCGGACGTCTCGGGAGTCGTGATTTGTCATGATCATTTTTAAACGGGCTCTGCCGTACATGGTTTTGGCTCCTAGATACTTATCAAGAAGCTGTGACGCCGCTTCAAAAGAAGAAGCTTTGGATAATTTACGAATAATCACATCGACCTGGCGCTGCTTTTCACCCGATAGATACTTATAGACGCCGAACGCCCGATTGATTTCCTGAACAGATTGAGCAATAGCGGGCGCTCCATCTGCTCCCATTGAACTTGCACCATTCGAATTTAAAGCAACTAGTGCCAATGTGTTCGCGTTCAAAATAGGGCTACCACTTGCTCCCGAATATATATAGACGCTGGTGATATAGGCTCTGGATCGAAATCCCATGAGTTTCCCGAAGCTATAGGTAAGACGATTCACACCATTGCCATCGACTTGATCAATTTTATCGCCTGGATATCCTAACGTAACAAGGTTGGGACCGATGTCGGTCTTTTCAAGTTTTATAAAGTTAACAGTCGAGTTGGAAGGCAAATTTGCTTTCAATAAAGCAAAGTCGAACGTCGTATCGGTTGCCATTAACTGTACATCCAAATCCTCGTATGAACGATCACCATTGGGCCAGGTTCTCATAATCCTCAATTTACATCGTTGGACACGCAGACAGTCAGGCTGCGAAGCAATGACGTGATGATTCGTTAAAAAATATCCATCTGAAGAAATAAAGAAAGCGGTTCCCTTGTCAGAACTAACTCCTCCCAAAGAGCTATCGTCCACAGATCCAGTCATTTGAATTTGAAAGACAGCGGTCGAAACTGCTTTTAAGCGGGCATCGACTTCATTTATAGAACGTCTGTCGGCAACTTCTGCGGAGGGCAATTCAAATTTTACGATTTTGTCCTCGAAGGCTGGAGCCAAAGAAATATAATAATGGTCTACCACACCTGAAAATGACGTTATCGAGATCGAAGCGCTATTGGATGTGGCGCCGTCTATGGTGGTGGAATAGCTCATTGGAAACGCAGGCAAATTGTTGAACATTCCTGCCGGGGCATTTAAAAGTCCGGAAGAGTGTGCATAGAGAGTGGGAAAATCAAGTGCAAAGTTAAATGTCCGCGCACATACATTTTTGGTTACTGAGAAGCACGCTCCCATCCAGCTCTGGGCATTCAAGTCGGGAGACAAGGTGCGAAAAGTGCCGTCGGAACCAGGTATAGAAGAAATTATATCAAATGCCGAACTCTTCACCTTGCCATTTGAGTCAAGTGCTTGGACCAAAATTGGTCGCTCCAAAAGCTTTTCGGACAATCCCGCCGCATTTGCCGCAGCGGCAAAGACCATTACCTGGAGAAGGACAATGCAAATTGTTTTCATGCGCCTTTAGCAAAGCAAGAAGACGGCCAGGCTCACCATCATCCTCCCTGTTTTCTAGCTTAGAATGCTGTCATGGGGTGACAGTTTTTGTCACCAGGGCTAGATCCTATTGTCTGTTCACGGACCCTTGCAATTTGAAGCTCGGTGAATATTGAACGAGCTTTCTTGACGGTTTCGACGCTTAAAAGGCTCAGGCAATCAGGCGGCGCCAGCAAAACTGCGCGCCGTTTTTGTTTCAAACAAGGGTTATTTGGCCGCTGGGCTATAGAGGAGCAACCGCAAAAGATCCTCTTTAAATTGAAATAGGAAGAACTCTGGATAGTCTCGCTCGAAACGGAAGCCTCCCGGAAGGCCACCGCCCCACTGATCCTTAGCTTTCTCTAGCGCATTTAAATCAGAAAGCAGCCTAGCTCGAAGCGCGGGGTCGGGCGTCCAGTCTTGAGCAAATATTCTGCGATCAATCTCTTTAGAAAGACTCACTAACTCACCGCTATGCTCAAACCGCTCGTTCAGTTCGGCGAGCGGGCAATTTCTAGCGGGGGAATATCGCCAAACTTCAAATCTATTAGATGCTCTTTTTTCAACTTTTCTGAGAGCACGCCAAGAATTAATGCGGAAGTGATCTTGAGGATTTGGGCTCGGTTTTTCATAGATTTGATTGCGGTCTAAAAAAAGAACCATATGAGCGAGTGTTGGCACCGACTCTTCGTAAATGATTCCCAGATCCCCGCTTTCCGCCATTTCCGGGGAATCAAGCTTGGAAAAGCAAATCGGAAGGATCCTCTCGTAAAAGGAATCAGTTCCATTTAAGGCAAACGAAGGCAAGTATCCACCACCTCGCAAGGCGGTCGCGACGCAATTGGGCTCTCCTTGGGGCGGGCTAGGCCGCTTAAAGGCAAATGTTTTGCCGAGCGAATTTCGAATGAATTCATGGTCAATGGTTGGCCTCCAGTCCGAGGCAATATTTCGTTTAAGAGCGGTAGAGCAACCGGCCAGCAGTGATAGCGCTAGAACTGTTTTAAGAAGGTTTCTATGCCAACCCATCTATTAAATTATCAATTGGTCACCAGCGCTTGTTAAGCGAATAATGACCAATTTCTCTGCGGGCCTGGCCGCTCCTGGCTTTAAACGGCTTTTGGACCACCTCGACGGGGACGAAATCGCGCAAATCGGGTTTTGGCCAGAACCAGCGACTTTTGGACCCTGGATCATCGGTATTCGGGTGGATCAACCCTGCGGCGCGGCCTTCAACTAAAAAGCATGACTTCCTGACTTCGCAATCTGGGGGTACGCTGGGCATAGGCCAGGGGCTTGACCCGGTTTAAATCTTCCAGTCGTCCC
>DAISHW010000025.1:0-1337 GCA_036822295.1 Bdellovibrionales bacterium
AATCATCTAGGAATCGCTTTGATCGCATGGATCCTGGCCGCGTCGCCTTGCGCATACGCCCAGGCGGATTTAGAGAGCGACAATACGGCTAGCGATCAGGACGTCGAAGCTCTTTACGATCGCAGCGAAACCAATCCCGCGGAAAACAAGCCGAAGCCAGCCCAGCGCGAACGCGAAGTCAAAGACAGCAAAGACGTGCAATCGCTTTCGGATCTGGCCACGCTCGCGCCGTTCTCGGACGTCGCGGTCATTCAACGCCGTTTCCTTCCCAAGACCGGCCGGTTCGAGCTCTCGGGCGGCGCGTTCACCAACCTGAACAACCCGTTCTTCAACGCGCTCGGCATCAGCGCCCGCCTTGCCTACTATTTCCGCGAACGCTACGCGATCGAGGGCATGATCACCGCCGCGACCACGAGCTCGCGCCAGGTGACTGACGACCTCGAGGCCAACGGGCCAAACAAACCCGGTATTACCACGGACAACGTCGTCACTTCTAACGGTTACGCGGGCCTGGCTTTCAAATGGAACCCGATCTACGGCAAGATCACCTGGCTGAACAAAACGATCGTGCCCTTCGACTTGAACTTCAACGCGGGCCTGGGCATGACGCGCACGACGGAAGAGGCCAACGAACCCACCCTGCACTTGGGCACGAGCCAAGTGTTCGCGCTCAACAAAGGCATGGCCTTCCGCTGGGACCTGTCCTGGAACATCTATCAAGCGTCGGTCAAAAAAGCGAACGGCGAGACCGAGACGTTGGGCCAGAACGATCTGTTCCTGGGGCTCGGCATGAGCTTCTACTTCCCCGAGGCGACTTACCGATGAAACGTTTAATCCTAGCCATGCTTGTGATTTCGTTGTTACCGCTCGACGCCCAAGAGCGCGGTCGCGCGAAAAAGCGCGTGGGCACGAATCAGCGTCTGAGCCGCAACGTCGTCGCCGGCACCGATGCCGATCTCGCGCAAGCCTTGCAGCTGGCCAAGGCCGGCCGCTACGCCGAGGCCTCGCAGCGTCTATTCCAATTGAGCTATTCGCCGCGCTTCCGCGATCGCCGCATGCAGATCAAGTACATCCTGGGCATGACCCTCCACCAGATGAAACTGAACCAGGTTTCGGCCTTCCAATTCATCGGCGTGGTGAAAGACGGCAATAACAAGTACGTGAAGCAAAGTCTCGAGCGTTTGTCGCTGGCCGCGGACGCGCTGGGCGACGACACGCTTTTGAACTACGCGATTTCGCGCGTCAACGTCGACGAATTCCCGCGCGTGCACCGCGATATGCTTTACTTCCGCATCGGCGAGTACCAAATGCGCAACAAGCAGTTCGGTGAGGCCGCG
>DAISHW010000025.1:1347-5967 GCA_036822295.1 Bdellovibrionales bacterium
GAACTTCTCGCGCGTCGGTCGTGGCAGCTCGCTCTTCTCAAGCGCGAAATATCAGCAAGGCCTGGCGCACGCCGAAGCCGGTCAAACCGACGACGCGCTCGCGGCTTTTGAAAACCTGATCCAGGCGCGCGCTTCGCAACCGGCCACCGACAAATCCAAAGTGGCCGGTATGATGGGTAAGGCCCGCACGTTGTACCAGCGCAAGAATTGGGACGAGGCCATCGAGGCTTACCGTCAAGTTCCGCGCGACACCGAGTTCTGGCACGACACTCTGTTCGAATCGAGCTGGGCGATGCTGCGCTCGGGCCGCTTTCGTTCGGCGCTGTCGAACTTCCATTCGCTGCACTCGTCGTTTTATGAGGACCAGTACCTGCCGGAATCGCTGCTGCTGCGCTCGATCGTCTATCTTTACATCTGCAAGTATGACGAAATGGACAAAGTTCTGACCCTATTCAACCGCACGTACAAGCCGGTGTACAAGCAGATCAACAAGACGCTCGAGACTGTCGATAAGCCGGATCGTTATTTCAATCTGATGAACGACATGATGAAGGTCGCGAAGAAGGATTCCGGCGCGGACCGCATGAGCATGCCGATCCCGTACTTGGTGGCGCAGAAGATTTCGCGCGAACCGGATTTCCAGAACGTCTTTCAATATATTCGCCGCCTGATCGAAGAGAAAAAACGCATCAACGCGCTCAGCGGCGGTTGGGGCAGCTCGGCGGTCGGCCGGTACTCCAAAAAGGTGCTGAACACGCGTTTGGCCAAGGCTAAGCAGCGCGCCGGCAAAATCGTGCGCAATCACTTGCTGACCATCCGCGAAGAGCTCGTGGACCTGATCGAACAAGAAGGTTTCGCGCGTTACGAGATGATCAACGGCCGCAAAGAGTTCCTGAAGAAGCGTATCGCGGGAAAAGAACTGCCCGAGCAACAGATCGACGAGACGACTCAACGCGATTTTTACATTCAAAACGGGTACGAGTACTGGCCGTTCCGCGGCGAGTATTGGTTGGATGAGCTAGGAAATTACCACTATGTCGGCACGCAAAGCTGTAACTAGAATCCTGCTTTTGAGTCTGTTGAGCCAATTGGCCTTGAAGGTCGAAGCTCAGCAGGAGCGCCGCAGTCGCAAGACCGTGGGAGACGTCCTTCGTCGCATCGAAAAGAACACCAAAAAGGTGAACCTGACGAAGCAGAAGAGCGCATTGCCCGCATTCAAGAAGCAGGAAACCGCGCCGGTCAAGAGCGTCAATCTTTACCAAGTGAAGCCGCCCTCGCGTTCGACGCTCTATTACGAACAAGGCACGAACGAGGGCGAGCTTGAAAAAGTGACCGACCAAGGCATCCGGCAGCTTTACAAGCTCACGCAGCAGTTCAAGAACAGCAAACGCCGCGGCGAATTGTGGCTGCGCTTGGCCGAGCTCTACGTCGAGAAATCGCGTCTGATCGAATATCGTCTGCAACAGCAATTCGACGACAACATGGCCAAGTTCCAAAAGGGACAAACGAAGGCCCGTCCAAAGCTGGATCTGAAGCCGTCCCAAGATTACAACCGCAAAGCCGTTCAGCTCTATGAATGGTTCCTGCGCGACTTCCCCAAAGATCCTAAGGTCGACCAGGCGCTCTTCTTCCTGGGCTACAACTTCTTTGAACTGAACCAGCCGGAAAAGGGCAAAGACCACTACCAACGCCTGACCACGCAGTTCCCGCAAAGCTCCTATATCGAAGAGTCGAACTTCGCGCTGGGCGAATACTATTTCGAACGTGAGCAGTGGGCCGAAGCCCTGAAGCATTACCAGCACGTCGCGGGCAACAAGCGCGCGCGTCTGTACGGGTTCGCCCTTTATAAGACCGCTTGGTGCCAATACAAAACGGGTCAAGTGAAGCAAGCCCTGGCGACACTCGAGCGCGTGATCCGCTCGGGCCGCTCGGCCAAGAGCAGCCAAGACAATTCGGCCGGCGGCGCCAGCCGCATTCGACTGGCTTCGGAAGCAGAAAAAGATCTGGTGGTGTTTTACGCCGAGGCGGGAACTCCCGCCAATGCGCGCGCCTATTTCGAGGAACTCGCGGGCCAGAAAGCCACCTTCGCCCTGCTCGAGAAATTGGCGTACTACTACGCCGACATCGGTAACCGCGATGGCGCGCGTTTGATCTTCCGCGATCTGATCAACGAAAAACCGAATTCGCCGAAAGCTTACGATTATCAGTACCAAATCGTGATGATGTTCACGTCGACGGACAACAAAGAGACCTTCCGCGCCGAATTGTTCAACTGGATTCAGCATTATTCGCCGCAGAGCGAGTGGGCTCAGGCCAACAAAAAGGACAAGGAACTCGTCGCCCGCGCCAATCAATTGATCGAGACGACCTTGCGCAATCACGTTCTGCAGAATCACCAGACCGCGCAGAACTCGCGCGTGGCGAGCGCGCAAAAGGCCGCGAAGCAGGGCTACGAGCTTTATTTCCAAACATTCAAGGAAGGCGCCAAGCTCGACGAAATGCACTTCTTCTACGCGGAATTGCTCTTCGACATGGGCGAATTCGAAACGGCCGCGCATCACTACGGCTGGATCGTTGAACACGCGCCGAACTCCCAGTACGCCGAAAAGTCGATGCTGAACACCGTATTGGCTCTCGAAAAAGGCCTGCCCAAAGAAGAAGACCTGAAGAAGCAAATCGGCGACAGCCTCGAGGCCGTGCAACTGGCCAAGAACGTGACCGCGTTCGAGCAAGCCAGCGAAAGATACGTCAAGGCCTTTCCAAAGGGCGAAAACGTGCCGGCGATGCGCTACAAGATGGGCGCCCTCTACTATTATCACAACCAATTCGACAAAGCGCTTGAGTCATTCAACGCGATCATCCGCGATTATCCGAAATCGCCTTACGCCCAATACTCGGCGAACTTGACCCTGGACATATACAACTTGAAAAAAGACTACGCGGGTCTGGAAAAAGCCGGTCAGGACATCTTGACCAACGAGGCGCTGGCGAAATCGCAAGTCGGCGAGCAGGTCAAAGGCGTCTTGCAGCGCGCGAGCTTCAAAAAGGCGCAAGACTTGGAAGCCAAGAAAGACTTCGCGGGCGCGGCGCTCGCTTACGAAGAATTCGCGAAGAAGAATGCGGGCGGCGAGCTCGGCACGCCGGCCTCGTTCAACGCGGCCGTCAACCATGAGCGCGCCGGCGATCTTTTCAAAGCGATCGGCATGTACCAAGTGGTGCTCGCGGATAAGAGCCCTAAGAACGACGGCCTGAAACAGCAGGCGAGTCAGTTCATCGCGGCCCTATACGAGAAGACCGGTCAGTACCAAAAAGCGGCGGAGTCGTTCGAAGCGTACGCGAAGAAGAACCCCAAAGCGAAAGAGTCGGCGGCGTTTTACTTCAACGCCGCGATCATTCGCGACGGGATGAATGCTTACAACCAAGCGACTCAGGACTATCAGGCGCACTTCGATCTGACGAAAGGTCCGGATAAGTGGGAAACGCTCTTCCTGATGGCCAAGCTCTACGAGCGCCGCGGCAACATCACCAAGGCGCAGGACCTTTACAAGCAGTACTACGACGCCCGCCCGCGCAACAGCGCGGGTTTGATCGAGGCGGCCTACAAAGTCGCGACGATCCATATGAAAAAGGGTCGCCGTTCCGACGCCGAAGATTGGTACAAGAAAGTCATCTTCCAACAGAAGAAGCTTTCCACCAAAGAAGCGCCGGTCGGCGTGAGCTACGCGGCTGAATTCAAATACTATTTCGTCTCTAAGACCTACGATGAATTGCGCGCGATCAAGATTCCGCAAGATCCTTCGCGCCAGCAGGCGGCCGTGAAGCAGAAACTCGCGCTGCTCGAGCGCCTCAAAGAGCAGCTTAAAGAGGTGATCAAGTACGATGACGGCCCTTATATAGTGAACTCGCTGGCCCTGATCGGTCAGGCGTACCAGCATATGGCGGCGAGCATTTTCGCGGTGCCGCTTCCTAAAGGTTTGGATGAAGAGGGCCTTAAGCAGTACAAGGCCGGAGTTGAAGGCGTCGCGAAACCCTTCCAGGACGAAGCCATCAAGAACTACAGCTCGGCTATCGAGCGCGGCTTCGCGCTTGAGGGCTATTCCGAGGGTTTGAAGACCGCGGAGCGCGAACTGCACCGCTTGAGCAAAGATAAGTTCTCGGACTTCGGCGAACGCGCGGTGATCACCAAACTTCCCGACACGCTGGGAGCGGAAAACGACGGCGATCTGGGCAATGCGTTCAAGTCGAAGGAAGAGAGCCTCTTGGTCGAAGCGGCCTCGAAGAAGTTGGGTAAAGATCAAAACGATTTGAAGTCGCTCAACGCGCTCGCGGTCTATTACTCCCAATCCGGCAAACATGGTATGGCGCGTTTGTTGATCAATCGCGCCATCAAAGCGCACGCGAACGAGCCGGGGTTACATAATAATCTGGGCGTCCTTCACCTGAACGAGGGCGATCAGCGCGGAGCGATCGCGAACTTCCGCAAAGCCATGCAGCTCGATTCGGATTACCCGATCGGCGCCGCGAATTTGGGCAGCATCTTCGTGGAATACAAGGATTACCAACGCGCCCTGGATCTCTTGAAAGACGGCTACGGCGCCGTGCGCTCGGATCTGCGAAAGG
>DAISHW010000025.1:5977-14810 GCA_036822295.1 Bdellovibrionales bacterium
GTGGCCAACAACTACGCGCTCGCGCTCAGCGGAACGGGCGACACGTCGAAAGCGAAGTCGATCTATCAAGACATCTTGAAAGCCGACAACAGCAACGTGGTGGCGCTCACGAACTATTCGATTCTGCTCATTCGACGAATGAACGACAAAAAAGAGGGCGAAAAACAGCTCAATCGATTGAAGTTCCTGTCGGAAGACGACAGAACCCGCAAGGTCATCGAAGAACTCGAAAAGGCCCTGACGGAAAATTGAGTCGAGCGGGAAGAGCTCGACTAGACCACTTGGGAGATGGACGTGCGATTAAAGGCAGCTAAACTATTGTTAGTCGGCGGGCTCGCTTTGTTGACGGGCGGTTTTGGCGCATGGGCGCAAGACGCTAAAAAAGCGGACGGCCCCAAGAAGCGTACGGACATCGATTTCGAGGATGAATTGGTCGAAGGGGAGTTGAAGAAGCCGGAATTGTTTTATCTTCTGCAGAAGAAACAGTTCAACTTCAAACGCTTGATCAAATTGCGCGAGGACTTTTTACCGGAAATGCGTAGAGACGCGGACGAGATACGACGGGGCAGGAGCAAAAATTGAAACAGCCGGTAGTACTTAGGGTCTATAAGGGTGACAAGCTCGAGACGGTGCGCCAGTTCGAGCACAGCCAAATCGTCATCGGTCGCAACAGCGACGTGCAACTCGAACTTCAAGACGAAGGCGTGGCCCTGCTCCACGCGATGATCGAAGAGCGCGGACAAGATTACTACATTTCGGATTTAGGATCGCAAACCGGCACCTTCAAGGGCGGCGCGCGACTGTTGGAAGATCGTCTGAATTCCGGCGACGAAATCGTCATCGGTCCTTTCCGTATTCAGTTTTACATTGGCGTGCCGAAACCGGCGACGCCGCCCAAGCCGGCCGCCGCGCCGACCCCGGTGGAAGTTCCGGCCGCGGTCGCCGTGACGTTCACGAGTCCGACGCCGGCGGCTCCCGTGGAGCTTCCGACCGAGACACCGCCCGAAACCAAAAGCAAGTCCGTCGCGACGCCGGTCAATATTCCTTCCGCCCGCAAATTCGTCGGTGCGACCGCGGCCCAGGAAAAGAAGAGCCACAAGACGTTCGCGCCCGTCAGTCCCTATAAAGATTTGAAAGAGATCGTGAAACCGCAAAAAGGCTCGATGGTCGAAGTCATCGTCGCCTGGAACGATCGCATTTTGAGCACGAATCACTTCAACCACAAAGGCAGCGTGTTCCTGAGCTCGAGCGAAGACGCCGACGTCGTCGTTCCGATCATCTCTTCGAAGAGCAAATACGAGTTGCTCAAGATCGGCGCGAACGTAACGATCTGCCTGACGCCGGAAATGACCGGCGAGCTCGTACGCGACGGTGAAACACTGTCGTTCGCCGAGCTCGGCCGCCAGAACAAAATGCGCAACGCCGGCTCGCATTTCGAGCTCGAACTGCGCCAAGGCGAAATGGTGCGCATCGGTCTGCAAAACGATCTGATCTCGATTTACGTTCGTTATGCCGCCGAGAGTCCGAAACCGCTCGTGGCGCCGCTCCTCGACATGTCGTCATCGGAAGTGACCGGCGTGATCATGGCGCTGGCCGTGAGCGCGATTCTTGGTCTTTACATGAACATCTACACGCCGTCCCCGCTGCTCGAGGACGAGGCCAAGATCGAAGAGCCGATCCGTAAAGCGGTGGTGACGTTCACGCCGCCGCCGCCCAGGGAAGAGCCGAAAACGGAACCGCCGCCGGAGCCGCCCAAAAAGAAAGTCGTCGAGGTGAAAGACACCAAGACGACCGCGCAGACCAAAGCGCAGCCGGCCCAGAGCAAGGCATTTGAGAATAAGCCCGATCCGGGCAAGGCCGCCGAAGTTCGCCCCAAGCCGAATTCGCAGAATCAGCCCAAAAAGCCGACCAGCGCCGTTCCGCAAGGAGCCGCGGTGAAGACCGGCAATAAAGAGGGCGCCAACATGAAGAGCGAAAAACCCGATCCGAACAAGATGGGTCTGCTCGCGACATTCGGTAAGGGCGGCGTGCAAAAAGACTTGAGCAAAGCGTACTCGGGTTCCGGTGAACTCGCGGGCATGGCCGATCAGGCGACGGGCGCCGCGGGCTCGAGCGAAAACCGCGCGGGCGACACGCTCGGCGGAAAACTGAAGGACACCGGCGCGGGCGGAAAAGGCACCGCCACCTACGGAATCGCGGGCGTGGGCACGCAGGGCCGCGGCACCGGCACGACCGGATACGGGACCGGCGGTCTCGGCCAGAAAGGTTCCGTTCAGATCAACGTCGGCGGCCAAGACGCCGACTTCGGCGCGGGCATGGACCGCGAAGCCATTCGCCGCGTGATCCGCGAACACATCCGTGAAATCCGCAACTGCTACGAGCGTGAATTGCAAAGATCTCCCGACCTGTACGGCAAAGTCGTACTCGAGTGGGATATCGAAGAAGAAGGCCGCGTCAGCCGCGTCGTTACGAAGAGCAACGCTCTCGGCAACGACAACGTGGCCAACTGTATCATGAGCCGTTTGAAGACTTGGAAGTTCCCCGATCCGCCGAAAGATCAAATCGGACGGGTGAGTTATCCATTTGTCTTCTCGTCACAATAAAGGGAGGGATTTTCTTTGGAACCACAAGTACAGCAAGCCGCGGCTAACGTCTCGGCGGCCACGCTAGATCATTGCGCTGGCTACACGAATTTCATGGCCAAGGCGTTTTGCCAAGGCGGACCGGTCATGATCGTCATCGCGGCGATCGGACTCTTGGTCGTGTTCTTGATCGTCAACCGCTTGATGGCGTTGCAACGCCTGACGGTCGACAAGCAGAACGTGACCGAAAACTTGTTCACGATGATTCTTCGCGGCGATATTCGCCAAGCGATCGCGTTCTGCGATTCGCGCCCGACTCCTTTGACCAACACCTTGAAGGCCGGTCTCGTGCAGGTGATGAACCGCCGCCCGGACGAAGAAGTGCAGGTCGCCATGGACGCCTCGGTGCTTAGAGAAACGCCCCGCCTCGAGGGTTGGGTTTCGTTCCTGGCGGTGTTCGGTAACGTCGGCGTTCTCGTGGGTCTGATGGGTACCATTATCGGATTGATCACCTCGTTCGGCGGCGTGGCCGAAGCCGATGCGGCGACCAAAGCGGCGCGCCTGTCGATGGGTATCTCGGAAGCCCTGAACTGCACGGCCTTCGGTCTGATCGTCGCCATCATCGCGGTGGTCGCTTACGGATTCTTCCAGATCCGCATCGGCCGCGCGGTGAACGACATGCAAGAGAGCAGCATGACGCTGATGAACCTGGTGGTCGCGAACCGGGACAAGATTAAGGATTAACAGATGGCGCACATAGATGACGGCGGCGATGAGCGGTCCAAAACAGTCGATCTGAACCTGGTTCCAATCATCGATTTGATGTCGGTTTGCATTATCTTCCTGCTGATCACCGCGGTGTGGACGCAGGTTTCGATGATCCAGATCGGTAGCTCCATCTATGGCAAGAAGTCGACCGACGAAAAAGCGGAGCCACCTCCGAAAGCCGAGATTCCCTTCCGCCTCGACGTGCAGAGGGACGGCTACCGCGTGATCATCGGTCGACAGACCTTGAAGTTCCCGAAAATCGCCGGTGAGTACGATCAACCGAAACTCACCGCAGAATTGAAGAAGATCAAAGAATTGTATCCCGACAAAGTGGACGCGGTGGTCACGGTGCTCGACGATCTTCCTTACGGAAGTCTGATCGGCGGCATGGACGCGCTCTTAACGGCCGGATTCCCCGAAATTTCGGTGGCGACGGCCGGCGCGGCCCCGTAACAGGAGATTTATTATGCCGATTTACGTACCCGGTAAACGCAATCGTCACGGCAAGAAGGGCGGCGGTAAACGCAGCTCGGTCGTCGCGCTGAACATGACCGCGATGGTGGATATGTTCACCGTTCTTTGCGTATTCCTTCTGCAAAACTACGCGACCACGAATCAAGTGTTGCCCATGCCCGAGAAAGTGGATTTGCCTTCCGCGCACGAGGTGAAAGAACTCACGCCTTCCAACGTCGTATTGATCGCCGAAGACGGAATCATGCTCAACAACGTGCGCGTCGCCGATTTCCGCGCCGTGAAGGAGCAGAAAGAATGGGAGATCAAAGCCCTGATCGATCTGCTCGAGAAAACCGTGAAAGAGGGCGAGCAGAAGAAAAAGACGCTGGGCAGTCAGCTTCGCCAGGCGGTGGCCGACGCCAAGCAGATTCAAAAGCCCGTCGAGATCGACGAATTCCGCAAGATCACCATTCAGTCCGACAAGAACGTGGATTTCCTGACCGTGAAAAAGGTCATGTATTCGGTCACCGAATCGGGCATGCAGGAAATCAATTTCGCGGTGATGAAAAAACCGGACAGCGCTACGCCGCTTTGATCGCGAAGCGCGTGGCCGTCTGTTGGCGCACGAATTGTACGATCGCGCCTTTGATCTCGCTCGACGCGTTTATGAACTTCATTCCGCAAACGCCTTCACTGACGTAACGGCATTCCGCCTTGAGTTTCAGCGTCTCGCCGAACGCGCGCGATTCGATTTCGAGCTGCACGTGTTGGCCCGCGACCAAACCTTCCGTTAGATAAATGCCGCAACCGCCCTCGCTGATGGTCAACATCTGCGCGTGTAGAGTGCTATCCGAAGTTTTCACGATCGCGCGGCCTTCCAAATCGGCGCGCGGAACCTGACGTTTGTTCACGCCGATCTCGTTGAGCATGTCATGGAACTCGAACAAAGGAGCCCATTCGACCATGCCCTTGCTCCACACCATGACTTCGCCCAGGTTCGCCATATTTTTCAGTTGATGAATCAGTTCCGGCTTAGGATAGGGGCCGTACGATTTTCCCGCGACGGCGTAATGCCATGGCTGCGCCACCGGCTCCGCCGGGTGAAGATTCACGACCGTATTCTCCAGGCTCGCCGCCTTTTGGTTCCATGCGTTCAAACGTTGCCAGCTCTCGAACCCGCGTCCCCAAATCAACGCTTGGGCGCCGAGCTGCCCTGAATTTAGGCGCGTTTGCACGTCTTCGGTCGACAGCGGACCTTCAACGAGTTCATCTTTTTGCACGAACCATTTGAGTGACATCGCTCTCACGCATCGGATTTTTCCGGACTTGGCTTGAGTCGGGGCCAATATCTGGCTGCTAATAAACTGGTCCCCAGAGCAAAAACTGTGCTAAAAGCCCAGGGCGGTGCTAAAATAAACGGCAAGGAAAGGTGATGCGGAATCGTTTCGTACAAATAGGTCTGAGCGTGGCGCTCTTGCTCCTGTTGATTCAGGTGGTCTTGATCGCTCCCAGCCAGATTCGCGACGCCGAGACGAAAGCCGCGCTCATTCCCACGCCCTCGCTGTCTCAGAACGATGCGGTGGATCAGAGCCTGCAGGGCATGCACATGATCGAAACGCATGAGGGGAAAAAAGAGTGGGAGATTTGGGCCGATCAGGCCGTGAGCCTGAAAGCCAAAGAACTCTTGCGGCTCCAGGCCGTGAAGTCGATCTTTTTTTCGGAATCGGGTGTGACGTTCAACACGACGGGGAACAAAGGGACCGTGCAAGTGAAGAGTAAGAATCTGCGGATTGAAGGCGATGTGGTGATGAAGTCGAGCAACGGCTATGTCTTTCGCACGCCCGATATGGATTACTACTCGGACAAGCGCGTGATCGAAACCGACAGCCCTGTCGAGATGATCGGGCCGAAGGACATGAAGGGTCGCAGCCTTCACTTGAAAGGTTCGGGGATGTTCGCGTCGCTTGAAAAGGGCTCGATGGAAGTTTTGCGCGACGTGCGCGCCGAGCTCGGGCTCGACCAGGGCCGTAAAGCCCAAATCAAAAGTCACCGCTCGTTGTTCAACGGCAAGAACCGCACGGCCAAGTTCATGGGCGATGTCGTGCTCGACATGGATTCGATGCGCATCACGGGGCCCGAAGCTCAGTTCCTTTACGATCCCAAGAATGACACGCTGAAAACCGTCGTCTTCAGCGGCGGCGCCCGCGTGAGCGACATGGACAAATGGGCCACCGCCCAGCGCGTGAGCGTGGATTTTGAAACCAATCGCTTCGTGTTCCGCGGCAACCCGCGCGTCGTGCAGAACAACGACGAATTGCGCGGCGAGGAAATCGTGTTCCTGGACGGCGGCAAGCGCGTGCAAGTCAGTCGCGCCCGCGCCAAGGTCGACGAAAAACGGCTGGAGAGCAAACCGCAATGAGCAAACTAGTCATTCGCAACGTCAGCAAGAAATTCAAACAGCGCCAAGTCGTGCGCGGCGTTTCGTTTGAAGTCGAATCCGGCCAGGTCGTCGGTCTTTTGGGGCCGAACGGCGCGGGCAAGACCACCAGCTTCTACATGGTGGTGGGATTGCTCGTTCCCGACGAGGGCGAGGTCGATCTGGACGGCAAAAATTTGGCGAAGCTGCCGATGTATCAGCGCGCGCGCGAAGGCTTAAGCTACCTTCCGCAAGAGCCGAGCATCTTCCGCCGGCTCACCGTGACTGAAAACTTACAGGTCGCGCTCGACGCGCAGGACCTGACCGCGGCCGAACGTTCGGAGCGTTTGGAATCTTTGCTCGAGGAATTCCATATTCAGCATATTCGCGACAGTTACGGTTACGCGCTGTCGGGCGGTGAGCGCCGCCGGGTCGAGATCGCGCGTTCGCTCGCCGGCGCGCCGAAGTTCTTGTTGCTCGACGAACCGTTCGCCGGGATCGATCCGATCGCGGTCGGCGACATTCAAGAGATCGTGCGCAAGCTCAAAGCTCAGGGCATCGGCGTATTGATCACCGACCACAACGTGCGCGAAACGCTGGGCATCTGCGATCGCGCCCATATCTTGAAAGACGGACACATCGAAGTCGAAGGCACCGCGGAAGACATCGCCACGTCGCCGCTGGCCCGTAAGTTTTATTTGGGTGAGAATTTCAGACTCTAAGGGACATCAGGGAGTAAGACATGCAACTGAAGACCAGCCTTAAACTCTCGCAGCAGCTGCGCATGACGCCGCAGCTCCAGCAAGCGATCAAGCTCTTGCAGCTGTCGCGGCTCGAGCTGGAAGGGGCGATTCGCAAAGAGCTCGACGAGAATCCCGTGCTCGAGGAAATGCAGGAGTCGACAGAGGACGAAGCCTCGGTCAAAGCCGAAGCGCAGTCGCCGGATCAGGAAGCCACCAACGCGCCCGGCAGCCAAGAGGAGCAGGCCGCCGCCGATCCGCGCACGCAAGAAGAATTCGAGTGGGAAAACTATCTCGACACGTCGTACAAGCCGCCTCAAGGTTCGGCCGGCGGTACCGACGAGATCATGAATTACGAGAACCTGATCTCGACCACCACGTCGTTGCACGATCATTTGATGTGGCAGCTCGGTTTAGGCGGCTTCAACGAAGAAGAGCAGAATTTGCTCGCGATCTTGATCAGCTACGTCGATGAGGACGGCTACGTGAAAACGCCGCTCAGTGAGATCGCGGCGGAAGAAGGCACGGACGAAAAAGAACTCGATGAGATGATGCCCTTCCTGCAGGAGTTCGATCCCGCCGGCGTCGGCGCGCGGGACTTGAAGGAGTGCCTGCTCATTCAAGCCAAGCATATCGAGGAAGACACCAACGACCTGGTCAAACTGATCAACGAACACATCAAGGATTTGGAGAAGAAAAACTACGGCGGAATCTCCAAGGCGATGAACCTTCCCATGGAAGACATCATCGAGATGTGCAAAACCATTTACTCGATGGATCCCAAGCCGGGTCGCGCGTACATGCCGCAGGACACTCAATTCGTGACTCCCGATGTGTACGTTTACAAAGTCGGCGAAGAGTACATGGTCGCGCTCAACGAAGACGGGCTGCCGCGCCTCAGAATTTCGAATCTCTATAAGAACATCTTGAAAGGCGATAAGTCCGCGCCGCCGCCGCCGAACAATCCGGACGGCACCAAAGGCGAAACCGCGCACAACTACATTCAAGACAAGCTGCGCTCGGCCGTGTGGCTGATCAAGTCGATCCATCAGCGCCAGCGCACGATCTATAAAGTCACCGAAAGTATCGTGAAGCATCAGCAGGATTTCTTTGAAAAAGGCCCGGGTTTCATCAAACCGATGATCCTTCGCGATATCGCCAACGATATCGGCATGCACGAGTCGACCGTGTCGCGCGTGACGACCAACAAGTACGTTCACACGCCGCGCGGGATCTTCGAGCTCAAATACTTCTTCAATAGCGGGATCAGTAAAACCGACGGGGATTCGCTGGCCAGCGAATCGGTGAAACTCAAGATCAAGAACCTGGTGGATGACGAGGACGAGAAAAATCCGCTGTCGGATCAAAAGATCGTGGAACTGCTCAAAAAAGACGGCATCCAGATCGCCCGCCGCACCGTCGCCAAATACCGCGACATGCTGAAGATCCTGCCCTCCTCTAAACGCAAGAAAATGTTCTAAGTTAGCGGCGCGTCGCATAATCGTGACGCGCTCTGAGACGGTGCAATGCCATGTTGAGAATCGATGAGCGGGGCCTCAAATCCCGCTTCGAAGAGCCGAAAAGTCAGCATGCGTATAGATTTCAAGTTTCGTCATTTGTCCCATTCCGATGAGCTCACCGAATACGTATCGCGCCGCATCGACCGGCTGGAAAAACACGAAATGAAGCCGACCCGGGCGGAATTCACCTTCTCGCACGAAAAGAGCGAAGAACGGGTCGACATCCACGTACGCGGTCAGGACATCGAAATTCACGCCCACGCGGTGGCCGAAAACTTCTTCACCGCGGTCGACCACGCGCTGGCCAAAATCGGTCGGCAAATGGAGCGCAAAAAGGCGCGCGTGAAGGCCCAT
>DAISHW010000026.1:0-14306 GCA_036822295.1 Bdellovibrionales bacterium
CCCCTCGGTTCGGTTGACCGTCAGGCTCACGCCGTTGATCGCGACGCTGCCTTTGGTCCATACGAAACGGCGCAAGTTTTCCGGAATTTCAATCGTCAGGCGCAAGGTGTCTCCAAACGTTTCGCGGGCGACGACTTTGCCGAGCGAGTCCACGTGTCCGGTGACCAGGTGACCGTGGATGCGATCGTTCAGTCGAAGCGAACGCTCGAGGTTCAGCACCCTATCCAAGACCCTTGGGCGTGTCCATTCGGTTACCTTGAGCGTCTCGGGGCCGAGCGTGAAGGTGAGCTGATTGGGATCGAAAGTTTCAAGAGTCAGGCAGACGCCGTCGACGGCAATGCTGTCGCCACGCTTTAAATCGTCGAAATCACTCGGTCTTTGGATGGCCAACTGGAGCGTGTCTGAGCCCTGGTGGGCTTGGATAACGCGGGCGGTGGTCTCCACGATGCCTGAAAACAAGCGGGCTCCTTTGGATTGGGAGCCAACGTAGCCAGGCTTGGCAATTGCGTCAAGTGCTGGTTTTTAAAGGGGATTATATTCAAGCCGAGGTCGTAAACTCGAGCTTCTCCCCTTGGCGCTTGGCCTTTACTTTGTCGCCCGGATTCACCTTGTGCTCCAGGATGAGTTTGGCCAGCGGATTGAGCACCTGAGTTTGAATCACGCGCTTAAGGGGTCTGGCACCATAGATCGGATCGAACCCCTGCTCGCCAAGCCATTTGATCGCGTCTTTGTCGAGTTCGAGCTGAATGCGTTTTTCCGCCAAACGTTTTTCAACCAGCTTGAGTTGCACGTGCACGATCTCTTGCAGTTGCTCTGGGGCAAGAGGATTGAAGATCACCGTCTCGTCGATGCGGTTCAGGAACTCGGGGCGAAAATGCGCGCGGAGCGCGTCCATCACCGCCTGCTCGCGTTGCTTCGGTTTCAGGTTTTCATCGATCAGCGCCTGCGAGCCGACGTTCGAAGTCATGATCATCACGGTGTTTTTGAAATCCACCGTGCGGCCTTGGCCATCGGTCAGGCGTCCGTCATCCAGCACCTGCAAGAGGACGTTGAAGACTTCGGGGTGCGCTTTTTCGATTTCGTCGAACAAGATCACGCTGTAAGGTCGGCGCCGCACGCGCTCGGTGAGCTGCCCGCCCTCTTCGAACCCGACGTAACCCGGAGGCGCGCCGATCAGTCTGGAGACGGCGTGCTTTTCCATGTACTCGCTCATGTCGATGCGAACGACGGCCTCTTCTGTATCGAACATGAATTCAGCCAGTGCTTTGGCCGTTTCGGTTTTACCGACGCCCGTCGGGCCCAAGAAAATGAAGCTGCCAATGGGCCTGTTGGGATCGGCGATCTCCGCCCGCGCGCGGCGAATGGCGTCCGCGACCGCGGTGAGCGCGTGATCTTGGCCCTTCACGCGTTGGCGCAAATGATCTTCCAAGTGCAGGAGTTTCTGCGTTTCCGACTCCATCATTTTGCTGACGGGAATGCCGGTCCATTTAGCGACGACTTCGGCGATCTCTTCAGGGCCGACCTCTTCTTTGAGCATGCGGTTATTCGATTTCAAAGCGCGCTCGTTCATATCGCCGAGCTTCTTTTCGAGCTCGGGGAGTTTGCCGTATTTGAGTTCGGCGGCTTTGCCTAGGTTGCCCTCGCGCTCGGCCCGTTCGATTTCGACGCGGGCGGCTTCGATATCTTGCTTGGTTTGCTTGAGGTTTTGAATCTCGCGCTTTTCATCTTCCCATTGGGCGCGCAAGACCGAGTTCTTGCGATTGAGTTCGTCGATTTCCCTTTCAACGCCCTGCAAGCGCTCTTTGGCCGCGGCCTCTTTTTCTTTCAACAGAGCTTCGCGCTCGATTTGCAGCTGCATCACTTTGCGCTGAATTTCGTCGATATTGGCGGGAACGGAATTGGCTTCGATTCCCAAACGCGAGGCGGCTTCATCCATCAAATCGATGGCCTTGTCCGGCAAGAAGCGGTTGGTGATGTAGCGGTTGGAAAGCTTCACGGCGCTGACGATGGCCGAATCGGTGATGCGAACGCCGTGGTGAACTTCGTATTTCTCCTTCAAGCCGCGTAAAATCGTGATCGCGTCGTTCACGTTGGGCTCGCCAACGAGTACCGTCTGGAAACGACGCTCCAGCGCTTTGTCTTTTTCGATGTACTCGCGATATTCGTCGAGCGTGGTCGCTCCGATACAGCGCAACTCGCCGCGAGCGAGCGCGGGCTTTAAAATTTGGCCGGCGTCCATGGCGCCTTCGGATTTTCCGGCGCCGACGAGCGTATGGATCTCGTCGATGAACAGAATAATTTGCCCCTCGGAAGCCGTGACCTCTTTGACCACCGCCTTCAAACGATCTTCGAATTCGCCGCGATATTTGGCGCCCGCGACCATCGAGCTCAAATCGAGAGCCATCAGTTTCTTGCCGATCAACACTTCGGGCACATCGCGATGAGTGATCCGGAGCGCCAAGCCTTCGGCGATCGCGGTTTTACCGACACCGGGCTCGCCGATCAGCACCGGATTGTTTTTGGTGCGCCGTGAAAGCACTTGAATCACGCGGCGGATCTCCTCCTCGCGCCCGATGACCGGATCGAGTTTTCCGCTTTCGGCCAGCTCGGTGAGATCGCGGGCGTATTTGGCAAGGACGTCGAATTTCGCTTCGGGGTTGTCGTCAGTCACGTTTTGTTTTCCTCTGAGTTCCGTCAATGTACTTTGGAAATTTTGGGCGCGGATGCCATGGCGTTCAAATATTTTCTGCGCTTCGGGGCTCGCACCGCGGAGCGCAGACAAAAGAAAGTGCTCGGTCGAAATAAAACTATCGCCGAGCGACTTGGCGGTTTTCTCGGCGTCTTGAAAAAGCCGTTGCAAGCCCGGGCTCACGGTGACGCGCACGCCGCCGCCCGTGACTGTCGGGAAACCGTCCAAACGCCTCTCTAAATCCCTATTGATCTCGGCCAGCGGCGCGTTCATCCGGCCCAAAACCCTGGGAACGATGCCGTCGTCTTGGCGTAAGATCTCGAAAATCAAATGCTCGGGCTCGACCGCCGCGTGGTGGCGCTCCTCGGCCCTTTTGGCGGCGGCCTGCATGGCCTCCTGACTTTTCTGGGTCATCTTCTCGATATCGCTCATAAGCTCATTTCCCTTGACCGGGTCTCCTGTTAACCTCAATTTGAAGCGGATTTCAGGAATGTCAATGCAACGAACCGTCCCGCGCCGCAGCCTTATTTTAGATCCCATCCATCCCCGCGATTATCGCGAACTGAAGGTCATTTTCGCTTGCGAGGACTGCAGCCACTTTCATCACGAAACCAGAGAGTGCACGATCGGCTATGACGCCTCGAAACACGTGCGCGAGGAACAGGAACGCCTGTACAACCTGTGCGGCAAAGTCGCGTTTTGTCGTTTTTGTGAGATCGACTGATTGATGGAGGTTTGGCTCCTTCCATTGGGCCTGGTCGCCCTGGTTTTGGGTGGTTTGGGTTGGTGGTTCTGGCTGCGCTCGCGCCCGGTCACGCGGGAGCCTCTGCCCTCGCCTTTTGCGGAAATCGCGGTTGAAACAACGGAGATCGACGGTTTCAAAATTCGCTACCACCGTTCAGGCCGCGGCCCGCCCCTGGTCGCGCTGCATGGAATCGGCGCGAACTTATATTGTTGGCGCTGGATCCTTCCCAAGCTCGGATTGAACTTCGAGGTGGTCGCGCCCGACCTGCCGGGCTTCGGGCAAAGCTCCAAACCGAAACGCGCGACCTACGGACTCGACGAACAAACCCAACGACTCGCGCGGTTCCTGGACCGGATCGGAGTCGGGCCTTGTTACATCGTCGGCAACTCGATGGGCGGCAATATCGCCCTGTGGTTCGCGTTTCGTTACCCGGAAAGAGTCAAAGGCGTGGCGGTGATCGCGCCGGCCACGAGCCCGCGTTTAGTCCCGCCAGGTTTACGTCATTGGAGTTGGATGGCCAGTCCAGTGGCGCGCTTGCTCAACCGCTCGATGATGGACTGGGCGCATGCGCGGACGGTTTCCAAGCGTGAGTTGGTGGACGCCGCGCGGATCGAAGAAACGTTCCTTACCTACGGTCGGAACCCCGAGGCCGTGCGCAGCTTCATTCTGGCCACCGAGACGATCCGCGATCCGCGGCTGTTTTCAGCTCTCGAAAAAATCGTTACCCCCGTGTTGATTCTTTGGGGCTCGCGCGATCGCCTGGTGTCGCGCGGGATTATTGACGCCCTGGAAGCCGCTCTGCCAAAGGCTGAGAGCGAAGTGCATATCGGCGGCGGACATCACCTTCAAGAAGACGAGCCCGAGTGGGTCGACGAAAAGTTGACGTCTTTCTTCCTCTCGAAACTCGACTAAACTCCCTAAAACTTTCATCCCTTTCAGGACGAGAGTCTTTCAGTCGAAGGACCAAGTTTCCAATCTAAAAGTCCAAATTGGGCTCTTGTCCTGTCAAGAATCCGCTCCTGATGACGAATCGTTAGTTGTAGCGCGAGCACCCTGCGAACATTCACCAGGGTGTGAGCATAAAAGTTTCGGTAGTGGATGAACATTAACGGACTGCAAGAGCAAACAGCCATTCGCGGTCAGAGAAAGCGAGGATCAGGGACGACGAAGTCGTACAAGGAAAAACTTAATGAGAGGTAATAGTTTTTAGTACCTTTTCTGATTTAACGGCCCGGATGCCGACCCTAGCGAAAATGTCTTTCGATCAGGGATAAACACAAGGAGGAACAAGCGAATGATTTTTAACGGAGGATAATTACAATGGGAATGCGTGTATCTACCAATATCGCTGCTGTGAACGCTCAAAGAAACCTGTCCGGCAGCCAAATGAACATCCAAGACAGCATGTCTAGACTTGCTTCTGGATCGAGAATCAACAAAGCCGCTGACGACGCCGCAGGTCTGGCGATCAGCGAAAACCTGAAAGCACAAATCCGTTCGACCCGTCAGGCGAACCGCAACGCCAACGACGGTATCTCGATGGTGCAAACGGCTGAAGGTGGTCTGAACGAAATCGGCAACATCATCGTTCGTATGCGCGAACTGGGCATCCAGGCCGCTTCGGACACCGTTTCGGATGTCGAGCGCGGATTCGTCGACAAGGAAATTCAACAACTCAAGTCGGAATTGAACCGTATCGCCGCGGTCACCACTTGGGGAAAAACGAAACTCCTTGACGGTACGACCCCGAACTTCGATTTCCAAGTCGGTATCTTCAACAGTGAAAACGAAGATCGCATCACGTTTGACGCTTCGGTGAACGTGGCGACTTTGGACGCACTGGGACTCTCGGGCGCGGATTACACCTCTAAAGAAGGTGCTCAGTCGGCTCTTGGAATCCTTGACGCCGCTCAAGAGAACGTCAACGGCATGCGCTCGAACCTGGGTGCTTTGCAAAACCGTTTACTCTCGACGGTACAAAACTTGGGCGTGTTCGAAGAGAACATGTCGGCCGCCAACAGCCGTATCCGTGACACGGACATGGCCAATGCGTCCTCTGAGCTGACCCGCAACAACATCCTGTTGCAGGCTTCGACCGCGGCTTTGGCGCAAGCCAACCAGTCGAACCAAGTCGCTCTGAACCTGATTCGTGGTTAATAAATTCATCTGGATCGGATTTTTCTAGATCTTGATGAGTGTGAAACCCGGCTCCTCTCGGCCGGGTTTCCTTTTTTGGCGCACCGCGCTGATGTCTGTTTTTACCCCCCTCTTTAGAAATTCGTAGACTTGAAATCCCTGCCCCATTACTTTTTGTCAGTGCGTTTGAACTTGTTGTTTGAACAAATTTAAAAGGGGAGTTTCCACAATGGCCAAAAAGAAAAAAGCGAAAAAAGCGACTGCTAAAAAGGCGACCCAAAAGGCCGCGAAGAAAACCGCTAAAAAAGCCACCACGAAAAAGGCGGCGCCGAAAAAATCCGCGAAAAAGGCCACGAAGAAAGCTGCTCCCAAAGCCGCCAAAAAAGCGACCAAAAAAGCCGCACCCAAAGCGGCCGCTAAAAAGACAGCTGCAAAACCCGCGACTCCGAAAACCGCAAAAACGTCGAAAACCAAAGAAGCCATGGCTGGAGCCGCGCTTGGCGGAGCCACCGGAGCTTCGGTAAATCCCTACTCGACCCCAATGCGTGACGACGAGGAGAGCATGGATTTCGAGGGCATGAGCGAGTCGATGGCCGGCGATGACGATGTGGATTCGCGCGAAGACGAAGCTTACAGTGAAACTGAAGTTGAGGCTTTCGATGACGACGACGATGCCGATTTGGATGATGACGCCACTGAAGGCGACGACGACGAAGGGTATTTCTAAAACGGTACGTAGTTCCGTTTTCTGTATACATTGCGTTGTTTGATGAAAGGCCTCTGCAAAGAGGCCTTCTGTTTTTGGGGATCAGTCGACTTCGGCGGAAAGCTGGCGACGTTGGACTTCGGCCCAGTACTCGCAGCTCATCGTATTATCGAATGAAAATCGCACGACCTCTGTCCTATTCATCTTGTATTGGGTTCCCTGGATGAGCTCTTCGGTTTGCGCTCCAAAGAATCCCACATCGGTCACTCGGACTTGATAGAGCTCATACGTCCGCTCGACCGCCATACGCGAATCCGAGGATACCGGCCCCGCGCGATGGGTTGCCGAGTAAGTGTCCAAGCAACTCGAGACATCTAAAATTTTCTCGCCGATCAGGCGCTCACGGTTTTGGATCGTGACGTCAGCTTGCGCAACGAGCGGAAATAGGATGGCAATAAAAATGAGTTTGTTCATGTCCGAGCTCTTAGCGTTTAATCTATTGGAAATCTAGAGTCCGTTGAATCGCCCTGAAAACAAGCCAGGATTTGCTGAGGATCTTTTGAAATATCGAACGGTCATCACGGTTTTGCCGGCGGTCGCGCTGCTAGCGATCACGCTGCACTACTGGGGCATCACGACTTATTTTATCGGCGCGTTCGGCCCGGGCGCGGCCCGCTCGCAGCATTCTTCGCGAACCAAGGACATTCGCTTGGCTTCAGGCTCCGCGGGCGGAGCTTTGCTGTTGCACGGATTGAACTTCGACGCCGAGGGGCTACGCGAGTTGTCGCTCGAACTAAATGCGATGAGTTTAAATGTTCTGACGCCGCGTTTGCATGCGCATCGCGGAGCCGAGGCCGAGATGTTCATGGATTCCCTGCCCGTCTGGCGCGCGCAGATCGCCACGTGGGCGGACGAGATTGGTCGGCCGCTAGTGTGCGTCGGTTATTCATTGGGCGCATTGCTCTTGTTGGAGCGCCACGCGGCCGGCGCGATCGTTTGCGATGTGTTCGTGGGCTTCTCACCGGCGTTTGCTTTACGCGCGCCGGACTGGTTCATCCGCGGTTCGCGAGCCGTGTTACCTGATTGGGCGCGTTTCCCGAGCGCGATCCCGGTCAGGTATCGACATTTCGACAATGTGGGACTGGGCCCCTCATACGCCCTGCACGACAGCTTAGTGTCGTTGCGATCCGCCGCCGCTCGACCTTCTGAGCTGCGCGGATTGATCTTTATGGATGAACGCGACGAGGTCGTCGATGCGAGGGGCGTAAGGGCGTTCGTCGACGCACGATTTCCCCATTTTGAATGGGTGTCCTTGAGAGCCGCGGGCGTCGACGAACGCCATGCTCATCACTTGTTAGTCGATGAACGCCATGTCGGGCCGCAACAATGGCGATTGATCCTAGATAAAATCCGCAAGCTAATCCCCCGCTAAAAGGCAAAAGCCCCGCTTGCGGCGGGGCTTTTGACGCGTTGTAGTTTGAAAACGGAACTACGTACCCAAATTCGGAACTACGAACCTTGGGTTTTTGCCGGCTTCGAGTGGACGGCGTATTTTTCGAACTCGCCGTATTCGTGCAGTTTGTTATAGAGCGTTTTGATCGTGATGCCGAGAGCGTTCGCGGCTTGGGTCTTGTTGCCGTCGAAGTAGTTCAGGGCTTTCAGGATGTAACGCTTCTCGAGTTCATGAAGAGTCATCGTGGGATCGTAATCGTCGATCACGACTTTGTGGTCGGGGTTACGGATATGCTCGGGCAGATCGCCCGGCATGATCACGTGGCCTTCCGACAGAATCTGCAGACGTTCGCAAACGTTTTGCAATTCACGGATGTTACCCGGCCAGTCGTACTTCATCATGATCTTCATCGACTCTTCGTTCATCTGACGACCGCGGTTCAAGAAACCGTTGGTGTTCGTAGCCAAGAAGTGTTCGATCAGGGCCGGCACGTCCTCTTTACGACGAGGAAGCGGCGGCGAATGAACCATGATGGTGTTGATGCGGTAGAAGAGATCTTCGCGGAAGTTGCCGCGCAAAACTTCTTTATCGAGTTCTTTGTTCGTGGCGCTGATCAGGCGGATGTCCACGCGGATCGGGTCTTTGCCGCCGACACGGTAGATTTCGCCCTCTTGCAGGAAGCGCAAGAGCTTGGCTTGAATGCCCGGGGTCAACTCGCCGATTTCGTCGAGGAAGAGCGTGCCGCCGTTAGCGACTTCCGCCAAACCGATTTTGCGGGAGTAAGCGCCGGTGAAAGCGCCCTTTTCGTGACCGAAAAGTTCCGACTCGAGCAGCGTCTCACGAAGAGCGCCGCAGTTGATGGCGACAAAAGGCTTGTTGCGGCGATTCGAACGCTCGTGGATCGCGTTGGCGATCAACTCTTTACCGGTGCCGCTCTCCCCGAGAACGAGCACGGTGGCGTTCGACGGAGCCACGCGATCGACCATGCGCATGAGTTGGCGCATGACTTCCGACTTGTAGACGATCCGTTTGCTATCTGTAACGATGTTGGTGTTGAGACCAACACCTGAATTCGCCGCCGTTGGGAGACTGGTGCTCTCTCCAACAGGGAAGTGAGACGATTTATCCATACCCGACATACGTACAACCCCTTTGTTGTTGTGCTAGGTCCCGGTTGCCTTCCCCCAACAACCTGGACGCTAATTAACTCACTGCGTCTTAAACTGACATGCCGTTCTAACAGCTGCCGTTTTTTTAAGCAAGTCTTTTTTGCAGAGCGCTATGTAGGTTCTATACCGAAAGGATAAAGCCCTAAATTGTCACCCAAAGACCGCCAAAACGCGGCCCTATTCGCGTGTAAGTATCTGAAATACCTAATGCATCAAAGGGCCGCAAGCGAACATACCTCCAAGTCTTATGCCACGGATCTGGGTCAGTTTTTAGGTCCGATTGGAGTTCAAAAGATTTTATACAGCTCGGTAACCCCGAGTGGTTCCTTTCAAATTGAATGGAAAGAATCGGACGTGAAAAGTGGTGATCTGCGCGGCACGCTCGTGAATTTGATTCGAGAATCGCAAGTTTTATGGGCATCGCTCAGCGCGGCTTCGCGCAATCGCAAGGTCGCTTGCGTGCGCGGGTTTTTGAAATGGCTGATGGCCGAGGGCGAGATCGACGAGGACCTATCGCTCAAGATGTTCGCCCCGAAAGTGCCGCAAAAGCTTCCGCATTTTTTGTCGGTCGATGAAGCGCTGAGTGTGTTGCGGTTGGCGCAAGGCCAACGCGAGCGCGCGCTGGTGGTTCTATTATATGGTGGAGGTTTGCGGGTCAGCGAGGCCTGCAATCTGCGTTGGAAAGACATGATGGCGTCGCAACGCTCGATCCGCGTGAAGGGCAAAGGGGGCCGCGACCGATTGATCGCGCTTCCGGAGCTCGCCTGGAAAGAGCTCACGAAACTCGATCGTTCGGGTGAGTTCGTGTTTGGCGGAGATCATGCGCTGTCGCCCCGCACGGCCTATGAATGGGTGCGCGTGGCGGGTCAGCAGTCGGGGTTGCTGAAGCCACTTCATCCTCATGCTCTTCGCCACAGTTACGCGACTCATCTGCTGACTTCGGGCGCCGATTTGCGCGTGCTGCAGGAGCTATTGGGTCACCGGTCGCTTGCGGCCACGCAGAAATACACGCACTTGAGTCTGGATCACCTGGCCCGCGCGATGGAAAATCATCATCCGCTGTCGCGACGCGGTCGATCTAAGCTCAAAAAAGACGAAGACCTCGGGTAGATTGATTCCATGAAACCAGCCGTCATTTTAGACCGCGACGGTACGTTGATCGTCGATCGCGTGTATTTGAACGACCCGGAGCAGATCGAGTATCTGCCGGGTGTTTTTCAAGCTTTGCGCTTACTGCGTGATCATGGCTTTTTGATCGCGGTGGCGACCAATCAATCGGGCGTGCCGCGCGGGCTGGTGGACGTTCGCAATCTGGATGAAATTCATCGCCGCATCCAGGGGAAATTCGCGAGCGAGGGCGTGGACATTTTGTCGTTTCATAGCGCTCCGTACATGACCGACAACGACCATTGGTTTCGCAAGCCCAACCCCGGCATGATCCGCGAGGCCGCAAGCTGGCATGACTTCGATTTGTCTCGAAGCTGGATGGTGGGCGATCGCATGACCGACGTGGAAGCGGGTCACCGCGCAGGCTGCAGGTCGGTGCTGCTCGGGTTTACGGATCCGGTCGAGGGATCGGGTTACGCTCCTCCGGAAATCCATGCGCCCAACCTGCTCGTCGCCGCCGAGGAAATGGTGGCTCGTTCCTAGACTTTCAGTCTGAATTTGAGACCCGTCTCAACCTGAATCGCGGCCCTTAAATCGCGGGGGCGAAATGCCGAAAAGATACCTAAGCTAAACCTTATGGGGATCTCTATATGAACGTATTACTGAAGTTGAGCGTAGCCCTGTTTGCCGTGGTCTTTACGAGCGATGCATTCGCGCAGAACGTGCACGGTGTGCTGCGGGTCGTGAAGGGCGATGTGCAAATCAAGTCCGCGAAGTCCGGCCAGAACGCCCGCGCGCGGATCGGCGAAAAGGTGTTCCCCAAAGACGTCGTGATCACGGGCAAAGACGCTCGCGCCAAGATCGTGATGGTCGACAACAACGAAATCAACGTTTCTCCTGAGTCACAAATCGAAATCCAGCATTACGAATTCGACCCGGCCGCCGGCAAGAAGGAAGTTTTGTTGAACGTGATTTACGGTAAAGTGCGCTCGAAGGTCGAACAGAAATACGATGGCAAAACTTCGAAGTTCCAGATCAAAACGCCTTCGGCGGTCGCCGGAGTTCGCGGCACGGATTTCATGACGGGTTACAATCCGTCGACCCGCAGCTCGCAAGTCGTGACGTTCGAGGGCCGCGTGGAATTCGGTCTTCCGGGTCCCGGCGGTACGATCATGAATCCGGTGAGCGTGACGCCCGGAAACATGGCGAGCAACTCGGGCTCGGCCGCGCCGGCGGCGCCGATCCCGGTACCGAAAGAAGACCTCGCGAAAATGGACGTCGATACGAAGAACGACACGCCCAAGGCCGATAGCCCCGCCACCGACAAGCGTGAGCCCGCGGCGGACGCCAAGAAAGAGCCGCCCAAAGAGGAAGTTAAAAAAGAAGAGCCCAAGAAAGACGACGGCAAGAAGTCGGCGGGTGGCGGTGGCGCCTCGGCTGGCGGTTCGCGCGCTCCAGCCAACAACGCGACCGCGGGTGGCGGCTCGACGATAGGCCTGGACAAGCAGGACACGGCTCCGCCGCCGCCTTCTACGGTCATCACGCCTCCGCAAATCATCAACGTTCCGACGGCGCCGGTAATTTATACGCCGCCCACGTCGGTGACGGACGCTATTCAGAACAGCAATCAAAATACCAAGGTCATCATCAAGGTACAGTAAGTCCAAAAACGGTTCTCTCACGAGGGGGAATCTGGCTAACATATAGATATAAGCCAGATTTCGCTCTCGAGAGGAGACCACCGTGCTTCGCCATTTCCCGCTGATTCTCGCCGGCTTTGTCACGTCCAGTTTTGCCTTCGCTCAGGCGCCACAGCAAGCACCGGCGCAGCCCCAGGCCAAGCCCAAGAAGAGCATCGCGATCGACTCTGGCCGCGCGACGTCCATTAGCTACGGCTCCCCGTCTTGGAATACCGACAGCACGAAGATCGATAGCGCCTATCTGGTGATGCGCGACAAGACCAGCGGCAAGATCCTGCAGATTCAGCTCGAGGAGACGGAGCCCGATTCATCGAACTTCCGCGGCCAATTTGCGCTGTCGTTGCGTGCCGGCGAAACGATCGCCCCCGAAATATTTATTCCCCCGCAGGAGCTGCGCAATAGCGACAAGGACAATAAAAAGCTCTACGACATGATCCAAAGCGGAAAGCTGCCGCGCAAGCCGGTGATCTGGACCAAAAACGAAAAGGGTCAACCGGTGCTCGACGTGTACGACACGCGCGAGCAGGCCGAGGCCGCCCTGAAGGCCTATCAAGAGGCCGAAAAGATCGCGCGCGACAGCCGCCGCCGTGGCCGCGGTAAACAACCCTTAGCGAGTGCCGCCGCCATCGCGGCCGCAAAGCAGGCCGAACACCAAGCGGAGCTGAATCGCCTGGCGCTAGAGGCCGCCAAGCGCGAGGCCGAGCGCGTGCGTTTGGAGCAAATCGAGAAACAGAAAACCGAAGAACGTGAGCGCCAATTGAAGGCGCTGAATGAAAAGCAGCGCGCCGCCCGCCGTGCGCAAGCCGTCGAACTCGCCAAGGAAGCCATGGGGCTTTACAAGCAGGGCGACTATCCCGGCGCGGAAGCGAAGTTTCGCGAGAGTCTAGAGCTCGATCCTGACAGCCGGGACAGTCATTTCAACTACGGTGTCACGTTGTACCGCAATGAAAAATACAACGACGCCCTCGTGACTTTGAAAATGGCACAGGTCGATTCAAAGACCGATCTAGAGCGCCGTTACTACATGGGGCTGATCCACTACCGCCTGCAAGAATTCGAACCCGCACTGCGGCAGTTCAAAGACGTCGCGGCGAGCGGGCATCCCGAGTTGGGCCCCTCGGCCGAATTCTATCGTGGCGTGATTTATTACTCTCAGGAAGAGTATGCCGCGTCGAAAAAATCGTTCGAGACCGTGATCGACACCTCGAAAGATCCGCGCCTGGATGAACAGGCCGAAGCCTATTTGGATCGCTTGGCCAATGCGATGGCCTTTCAACGTTTGCGCGACAAGAAGTTCACGTTCACCGGTACCGTGGGCGGCATGTACGACTCGAACATTTTGCTGTCTCCCGACAACACCGCCGATCAGGGCGGGCAAACGGAAGTGGCTGATTTCCGCCTGCTCACGATTGCCGACTTGGAATACCGCGCGATCCTGAACGAGAAGCATGAACTGACCGGTAAAGTGAATGCCAGCCTGACGAATTCGCTCAAAGACGAAGCCGCCATCGCGGATCCATGGATCTATACCGTCAGCGCCCCCTACTCTTACAAGAGCATGCTTTGGGGCAAGGGCTATAAGTTCACCGCGAAGCCCTCGTACGAAATTTTGTATATGGATCCGACGAACGCCGGGAAAAAAACCAACATCTTCTCTGCCGCGGCACTGGGACTGGACAACACTTTGATCATGCGACCGAATTGGTTCTCGGTGTACACGCTGGAGTATCGCATGGATGACACGAAAACCGCGGACTCCGTTGGCCCCGCCGACGCCGATGCGACCAAGATCTCTTTGAAGACCACTCAGATGTTCTT
This sequence comes from Bdellovibrionales bacterium, assembly GCA_036822295.1. GTDB lineage: Bacteria > Bdellovibrionota > Bdellovibrionia > Bdellovibrionales > UBA1609 > JALHOQ01. Next base: position 13,524 of record DAISHW010000026.1, read on the forward strand.
CGTCGACAAAGCCCGCAAAGAAGCGGTCGTCGTGAATTTCGGTTACGTACTCAACGACGCCAAAGGCGGCGATCGCGCCTACAATCGCATCGAGGCCGGCGCCATCTACGTGCGGCCGGCCTGGAGCAACGTGACCTGGAACGCGGGCTTGATGATCTATCGTTTGGATTACGCGGATGCCACCGTGAAGCGTGATGATCTGAACACTATGTTGCTCGCAGGTTTATCTAAGCCCGTGAAAGACTGGCTGGTCTGGGGCGTGATGGGCAACTACACGAAGAACGATTCCAGCGTTTCGATCAACGAGTACTCGAAGTACACGATCATGACGACCGCGACGTTCACGCAAGTGTTCTAGTTTAAAAAATCTCGCCCAGATAATGCCTGAGATGGTCGTGGGTCTGTTGGCGGACCCACTGGAAGTCTTCGCCCTGGGCGTTGATGGATTCGTGCTGGGCGAGCGGCGTGGCGAGCCAGCCTTTGAAGTCGTCGTCGGGTGGCAGTACGCCCTGGGCGGCCAGAATTTTTATTTCGAAATGGGTCAGTAGCTTTTCGACGTTACCGGTGGTCTCGGCGCTGGCGAGCGCGTTGCCGAGCAGGTTGAAGAGCTCGGGGCTATCGACCACGCCTTGCTGCGAGAGTTTATGCACGAGTTTGACGAGCCTGAGCGCGCTCTCGAGCCGGGCGTAATCGGTGCGCAGCTTCTGGAACTCGCGGATCATCTGCGCCTCGAGCAGCGTGTGCAGCGGATCGGGGTCGGTCGAGGAGCCGGGCTTGTAGCTG
>DAISHW010000026.1:14316-14644 GCA_036822295.1 Bdellovibrionales bacterium
ATGGGTGGGCTCGAGGATGCCTCCGGCGAAGCGTTTGCGGCTCTTTAAGCCTCCCCGCGCGAAAAATCCCATGCGCGCGCCGAGCGGGTTAAGTCCGTGCACGATCAGGTCGGACTCCCCGTGCTTGAAGGTTTTCAGCACGATGATTTTTTCTTTCGCGCTCATGCTTCGAGCTCGGCGGCCTGCTGATTGATGCGAACCATGTCTTCAGGCTTGCGGCGTTTCAAATACAGAGCCGCGCCGACGATCGCCCAGCAAACGACCGTGAGTTGATACGCGGTGATGGCGGTCGCGCCGAATGGCGTGGGGCGGTCGAGATAAGCTTGAA
>DAISHW010000027.1:0-14539 GCA_036822295.1 Bdellovibrionales bacterium
CGACGGAACGTTTTCGGTCACGCTGCCGCGCGGGGCCGCGAGCTACACGCTCTACGTCACCTCCCGCTCTTACAATCAGTATTTACAGGCTTCGGTTTTGAACCAGCCCGAAATCAAGGCGTTTTACGCGATCGGCACGACGGTGAGCGCGGCGGCCTCGGCCGCGATCGGCACGTTGACCGCGACCGCGAACGGCGACACGGTGGCCGGCGCGTTCAACATCTTGGATCAGCTGTACGAGGCGAACGAGTACATCCGCGGTCAGGTTTCGAATTGCTCGGCGACGTACTCAGGTTGTTTGGACGTGAACTTCGTCGGTCGCTTGCCGAAGGTCGAAGCGTACTGGCGTTTGGGGTTCAACCCGAATTCTTACTACGGCGCCGACGACAGCGGGGTGAGCTTTTACATTCCCGGCTATCCCAACGCGGGCAAGGGACGCTTGTTCATCCTGGGCGGAATCAACGGCGACACGGCCAGTTCGGATACCGATCACTTCGACAACTCGGTCATCGTGCACGAATACGGCCACTTTTTAGAGGACAGCATTTCGAAGTCCGACTCCCCGGGCGGCTCGCACAACGGTAACAAGATCATCGATCCCCGACTGGCGTGGTCCGAAGGTTGGGGCAACTTCCTGCAAGCCGCCGTTCGCGGTCAGGCGACTTATCAGGACTCGATCGGCAACGTCGACGGTGACACCGAACTCGCGTTCGACGTGAATTTAGAGACCGCGACTTTAGGCAGCGATCGCCCGGCGCATCCGGGTGAGGGCAATTTCCGCGAATTCGCGATCAGCCGCATGCTCTGGGACGCGATCGATACGAACGGCGAAGCGAATACCGCGCAATTCCAGCTGCAAACCGTGGCCGATACGGGCGGCAATTTGTCGGGGCGCTATTTCTATTTCAGCACCTTGACCGCCGACTACGTCGCGTACCTGGACGCGGGGGCCGCGGTCGCGCCGTCAATCCCGGGGCGCACGGCCGTGCAGGTCAGCTATACGTCCGGGAACAGCGCGACGCTGGTGGCGACGGCGATCGCGAACGCGATTGATGCGCTGCCCGACGTTTCGGCCAGCAACGTTTTGAATGTCGTGACGGTCACCGGCGATGCGAACGGCGCCACCCGCAACCCGCGCGACGTATCGACCAGCTTCACGTTCGCGATCGTGCGCCAGGGCGCGGACGACGATGTCAACGCGGGCTCGCAGTTCGCGAAGATCTGGGCCGCGATCACCAAATCGACGAACGGCTTCGCCTCGGGGCTGTTCGCGTTCCGTAACGTGGGGCAGTTGCACTTGGCGCAATCGTTCCTGACCTCGGCGGGCGATTGGGCGAACGTGCGCGCGACCAATCACCACGCCGGCGACACGCGCGACTACGCCGAGTACGTCAAGACTGGCGGCGCGTGTGGCTCATATTCGATCGATCCGGACTCGCTCGAGGACACGAGCACGTCCCTGAGCGGTTCGAACCTGTTCTGGAACAACAACTTTTATTACCTAAATGTGGCGTCGGCGGGCACTTACACTATTCAGCTTCAGTACATCGATGCCGATTCATCGGGTACGGAAGCGGACCTCGATTTGTTCGTTTACGACGAGGACGCGGTCTTCGGTTCGACCTCGAGCATGCGCGCGTACAGCCGTGTCGAGCCGAACGCGGGCTACGGGACCGAAACTGAGACGGTTTCGGTTTCTTTGGCCGCGGGCCGCTACTTGATCAACGTGAACGCCTACACCGGAGGCGGGCGCGGGGCCGCGGGTCCGACGAACTACACTCTGTCCTTGAATGGGAGCTCTTTGTGTCCGAGCGCTTTGGTGCAGTAAAACGGGCCGCGGGAATTTTTGTTTGCGTGATGGCCATCGCCTTGGCCGCGCAGAACGCCGAGGACGCGCGCGGACGGGGTCCGGCGTCGAAGCCGTTGATCGTGCACGCCGATGCGGTTCCCCATCGCCATACCGATAAACTGCGCGGTCCGCTGTTCGCCGAGGTTTCCGTGGTGGGCGCCCTGCCCGCGAAGGCCGGCGATGTGTTCGTGTTGCGGGCGTTGATCTCTTCCGAGACGGCTTTGTCCAATGTGGGCTTCAAGTGGTCGTTGCCGGCCGGAGTCGAACTCGTGCGCGGCGACGTGAATTCGGTGATTTCCAGGTTGATGGTCGACCAGCCTTACGAGACCTCGGTGACTTTGCGCCAGGTGGCGGACGACAACGCGCAGGTGCACTTGCTGGTGCGCGGTCGCAGTGGCGGAGCGCGGTTCGCGCAGTCGGTGCAGTTCAATACTCTGCTGCAGAGCGTGCTACCTGAGTCGCTCGCGTCTTCCAAGGGTGAAAAGCCCGACGTTGAGGCCGGCGCTTCGAAGCCGCGCACGAAGATCTTTCATTGATTCGCGTTCCGGACAAGGCCGCCGGGGCACGAACGCCAAATATCTTTTAAACAGTTTCGGGCTCGGTCCGCGGCTTGCTCTCATGGGCGGGCATGTCGCTCAAAGATATTTCCTCGGAAGAATTGATTCATCGGCTCAAGGATCTCAAATCGCGCGAAGACGCGTTGCTGGTCGAATTGCTCGATCATATCGCGGAGGTCGAGCGGCGGAAGCTGTTTCTGAAGCTCGGCTTTCCTAGTTTGTTCCTTTATTTGCATAAAGAGCTTGGCTATGGCGAAGGGGAAGCCTATCGCCGAATACAATCCGCAAGACTATTGATTGAATTACCCGAGATTCGGGATTCAGTAGCCAACGGTCAATTGAGTCTTTCGAACATGAATGAAGTCCAGCGAGCGCTTCGCGCCAACCCCAAGCCGGCAACGCGATCGGCGAAGCTCGAACTGCTGAACTCGGTTCGTGGGTGCTCCCGGCGTGAAGCGCAGTCCGTCCTAGTAAAAAGCCTTCCCGAAATCCGTGGAGTTTTCGAAGACAAATTTTTCGAACGCGCGGACGGATCGGTTGAAATGACGGTCTGCCTGCAGACGCCGCAAAAGATACGCTTTGAGCGGGCCCGCGACATTCTCGGGCATCGCGCAAAAAAGGGCGGAGAAGCCATCGATCTTCTTTCGCAGCATTTCCTTAAAACGAAAGATCTGACGCAAGGTTTCGCCGCCGGCGGCGAAGCCTTGCGTCAGCCGGAGCCGAACGCGAATCCCGTCCTCCGCCGCATCTCCATGTCCCTGCGCCGGGCGGTCTTTCGCCGCGACCGCGGCCGCTGCCAATTCAAAAAGCCCGACGGGCAAATCTGCGGAACCGCATTCGCCGTCGAAATCGATCACATCATTCCATGGAGCCGCGGAGGCAAGAACACCTATGACAATCTTCGCTGTCTGTGCCGCGCGCACAATCAGTACAAAGGGGATCGGCCCGACGCGCGCTAAACCGGCACGACGATCAACTGATCGTTGCCGAGTTCATAGCGCAAAATCCCCTGGATCGCGTCCAACGTACCCATCATCGACGACGGACATCCGCCGCACGCGCCCTGATACACGATCGCGAGTTCATTGTCCTTGAACGACAACAACTCGATATCCCCGCCGTCGGCCTGCAAGCCCGGGCGGATCGTGCGATCCAAAATCTCCTCGATCTGGCGCAAAACGGGATCGTCGTGCACCGCATGCGGGCGCAAAGGCTTCGGCTCTTCGCCGAAATGCGGATTGTGCACGGGAAAGCGCGTGCGGATCACGCTCGAAGCCTTGTCCGACAATTCATCGTTGTCGAGCTCGCCCGAATGGGTGACGGTCAAAGTGTTTTGAAACACGTGGATCTGCTTCACCCCTTCGATGTCGAACAGATCGTGCAGCAGCGGCACCTCCGCGCATTCGACGCCGGTATTGTAAGTCGCCTTGCCTTCGTCCTTAAAAGGCGCGTTGATCACGAACTTCATCGCGAACGGATTCGGCGTCGGCAGCGTGCGGATCATCAAGTGTGAGGGATCGAAACTGTCGTGTGTCATAACAGCATGTCCTTTGCTTTACGGACGGCGCGAATGAAATCGCGGACGTCTTGTTCCGAGGTGTAAATAGAAAACGAAGCCCGGTTTGTGCCCGGGATTCCAAAACGTTTCATTAACGGCTGACAACAATGGTGGCCCGCGCGAATCGCGACCCCCTGTTCGTCCAAAATCGCGCCGACATCGGCCGGGTGCTGATCGCCCAGCAGGAACGACAACACATGTCCGCGCTCGGGCGCGGTGCCGATCCGGCGGATGTCGCCGACCGCGCGCAACTCCTCTTCGGCGAACGTCAAGACCTCGCGTTCATGCCTTTGGATGTTCTCAAAACCCAAAGACTGGACGAACTCGATCGCCGCGCCAAAGCCGATCACCTCCGCCACGGCCGGAGTTCCCGCCTCGAAACGATGCGGAGGGGGCAGGAAGGTCACGTCGGTCTCGCTCACTTCGCCGATCATCGAACCGCCGCCTTGATAAGGAGGCATACCGTTCAAAATCTCGCGGCGCCCCCACAAGGCGCCCACGCCCGTGGGCCCGAACATCTTGTGCGCGGACCACGCGGCGAAATCGCAATTCAAGGCCCGGACGTCGATCTTCAGCAACGACGCCGATTGCGCGGCATCGAGCACGCAAACCGCCCCCCGCTCACGGGCCATGGCGAAGAGCCCGGCAACGGGGTTGATCGTGCCAAGCGCGTTGGACAAATGCACCAGGCTCACGAAACGCGTGCGCGGATTCAAACAGGCGCGGAAATCGTCTTGATCGATCGAACCGTCGTCCTTCACTTTCGCGAAACGAACCTTGGCCCCGCGCTCACGCGCGAGCATCTGCCACGGCACGATGTTCGAGTGATGCTCCATCTGACTCAGCAGGATTTCATCGTCGGGGCCGACGATTTTTCGGCCCAAAGTCGCCGCGATCAAATTGACGCCTTCGGTGGTTCCGCGGGTGAAAATGATCTCGCTCTTGTCGCCCGCGCCGACGAATCCGGCGGCCAGCTCGCGCGCGCGCTCGAACTTTTCGGTCGCGGCGTCGCTCAGCCAATGCGCGCCCCGATGCACGTTGGCCACTCCCTGACTCAAATGCTCCAGCACGGCGGCGATCACGACGTCGGGTTTCAGCGTCGTCGCCGCCGAATCCAGGTAAACCAGGCGCTGATCGCGCACCAAACGATTCAACTGCGGAAAGCGCAAACGCACGGCGCGGTCCCAGCTCACGGCGCCTCCGCCAAAAATTCGGGCAAAAGATCTTCGACCCGCGCCGACAGGAAGTCGCGCAAAACGCCCTTCGGCGCCTTCATCAACACGTCGGCGACGAAGGCGCGGGCGAGCATGCGCTCGGCTTCGACCCGCGCCACGCCCCGGCTCATCAAATAGAACAACCGATCTTCATCCATGCGGCCGACGCTGGCGCCGTGATTGGCTTTCACGTCGTCGGCGTAAATTTCGAGTTCAGGCTTGGTGTCGGCTTCGGCCGTCGGGCTTAAAAGCAAATTGTGATTCAATTGGTGCGAATTCACCTTCTGCGCGTGGGGGGCGATGTAGATTTTCCCGTTCACGATCCCCCGCGCGCGATCTTTCAGCACGCCTTTGAACAATTGCGAGCTCTGGGTCGAAGGGGCGCGGTGACGGATCTCGATCCGCTGATCCAAGTGCTGCTGATGATGACCGAAGTTCAATCCCGAGATATGCGCCTCGGCGCCCGTACCGTGAATGTCCGCGCGCAAGCTCGAGCGGCTCCACTGGGCGCCCGAATTCACCTGTGACAAATGCAAGACCGCGCCGCTCGCCAAATGGGTTTGCACTTCGGAAAAATGAAAGGCCTGGGGAGCTTCTTGTTGCGCGCGCACCCAACGCACCGTCGCGCCCGCGCCCAGGTGCGCGACCGTGATGTCGGAGCGCATGTATTCTCCTTCACCCAAAAAGATTTCGGCCAGATCCAGGCAAACCCCCGACTCCACGCACACGCGGTGCACGCGCGAAGTCCAGGCGCCCGCCCGGTGCACGAGCAAAACGGGCTTGGGCGGAGTCTTGCGAATATGCAGCTCGATGCCGGGCGCGGCCACCGCCGCCGAAGCGGCGATCCAGCCGTCTTCGATTTCCAGAGGCAGGTTCCAGTCGACTTGACCTGCGCCATTCACCTCGATGACTTCGAAATCCTTGTTCCAGCCATCCAGCGGCGCGCCCGCGCCGCCCGCGCGCCAATCGCGCTTCACCAGGCCCGAAACGTTCGAGTATTTCCAGGTCTCGGTCTTGCGATCGGGCAACCCGCACGACTGAAAGGCGGCCCAAGCCGTCTCGCGGAAACGCTTTTCCTCGCCCGAAGAGCGGGCCAACCGCGTGTCGTATTCGGATTTCAGGCGCGTTTCGAAACTCATGCGCGAATCAACCAATCGTAACCTTGTTTTTCGAGCTTCATCGCCAACGTCTTGTCGCCCGACTCGATGATGCGGCCTTGATGCAAAACGTGAACGAAATCGGGTTCGATGTAATCCAGCAAGCGTTGATAATGCGTGATCATCAGGATCGCGTTATCCTTCGAGCGCAGAGTGTTCACGCCCTGCGCGACGATCTTCAGGGAATCGATGTCCAAGCCGGAATCGGTCTCGTCCAAAATCGCCAGGCGCGGCGCCAAGACCGCCATCTGCAGGATCTCGTTGCGCTTTTTCTCGCCGCCCGAAAACCCTTCGTTCACCGCGCGCTCCAAGAAGGACGGATTCAAATCGACCAGTTGGGACTTCTTCTCGACGAACTTCCGGAACTCGCCTTCAGTCATCTCCTGCACGCCCTGGTGTTTGCAGATCGCGTTGAACGACGCGCGCAGGAACCCCAGGTTGGAAACGCCCGGCACTTCCACCGGATATTGGAAGGCCAAGAAGACGCCCTCGCGCGCGCGCTCGTCGGCCGGCATCGCCAAAAGATCGCGCGGTTGAAAGTTCACCTCGTACGTGACGGAACCGCCGGTCACTTCATAATCCGGATGGCCGGCCAGCACTTTACTCAAAGTGCTCTTGCCGGAACCGTTCGGGCCCATGATGGCGTGCACCTCACCGGCTTTGATTTCCAAATCGATGCCGCGAAGCACTTCTTTTTCGTCGATCTTGCACTGTAAATTCCGAATCTGGAGCATAACGTCCTAACCGATGCTGTTTTCGAGTTTCATTTCAATGAGCTTCACGGCCTCGACCGCGAATTCCAAAGGCAGTTGCTTGAACACGTCCTTGCAGAATCCGTTCACGAGCAATGAGATCGCTTCTTCCTGGCTCAAGCCGCGCGACTGCAAATAGAAAAGCTGATCCTCGCTGATCCGCGAGGTCGAGGCCTCGTGCTCGACCACCGCTTTGTCGTTTTTCACTTCGATGTACGGAAACGTGTTGGCGCCGCTCTGATCGCCCACCAGCATCGAATCGCATTGCGAGAAATTGCGCGCGCCCGTCGCCGTCGGGCCGATCTTCACCAGACCGCGATAGCTGTTCACCGAGCCGCCGGTCGAGATTCCCTTCGAGATGATGGTGCTCTTCGTGTTGCGGCCTATATGGATCATCTTCGTGCCCGTGTCGGCCTGCATTTTGTCGTGGGTCAAAGCCACGGAGTAGAACGCGCCGACCGAGTTTTCGCCTTGCAGGATGCAACTCGGATATTTCCAAGTGATGGCCGAGCCGGCTTCGACCTGGGTCCACGAAATTTTAGAGTTGCGGCCAAGGGCCTTGCCGCGTTTGGTGACGAAATTGTAAATCCCGCCGCGCCCTTCGCGGTCGCCCGTGTACCAGTTCTGCACGGTCGAGTAGCGAATCTCGGCGTCGTTGAGCGCGACCAACTCCACCACCGCGGCGTGCAATTGATTCTCGTCGCGTTGGGGGGCGGTGCACCCCTCCAGATAATTCACGTACGAACCTTCGTCGGCGATCAGCAGCGTGCGCTCGAACTGCCCGGTCTCTTCGGCGTTGATCCTGAAATACGTCGACAGATCCAGCGGACAGCGCACGCCTTTCGGGATGTAACAGAACGACCCGTCTGAAAACACCGCCGCGTTCAGCGCCGCGAAGAAGTTGTCGGTGTGCGGGACCACGGTGCCTAAATATTTGCGCACCAGCTCCGGATGGGTTTTCACCGCCTCGTTGATCGAGCAGAAAATCACTCCGTGCTTGGCCAAAGTTTCTTTGTGAGTCGTGCCCAAAGACACCGAATCGAAAACCACGTCGATCGCCACTCCCGAAATGCGCTTCTGCTCGGTCAGCGGAATTCCCAGACGCTCGAAAGTTGCCAGCAACTCGGGATCCAGCTCGTCCAGCGATTTCGGCTTCTCACGCACGGATTTAGGCGCGCTGTAGTAATAAATATCTTGATAGTCGATGGGCGCGAACTCCGCCTTGGCCCAATGCGGCTCCGTCATCGTCAGCCAATGGCGATAGGCTTGCAGGCGATACTCAAGCATCCACTCGGGCTCGTTCTTCTTTTCAGAAATCAATCGGATCACGTCTTCGTTCAAACCTTTGCGGATTTTCTCGGTCTCGATATCCGTGACGAAGCCGTGTTTGTACTCGGTGTTCACGGCACGGCCTCGATGCGCTTCAAACGCAGAAGTTCGCCGACCGTGACGCCTTGATAGAAGTCCATCATCTTGCGATTCAAGACGGTGACCGGCGAAACGATGTTGCAAGTGGTGTGCAGATCGCACGGCTCGCTGCCTTGCAGGCAACGGGCGAGCGCCATCGGGCCTAAGATCATTTCCAGCAATTCATAAACCGAAACGCGACTCAAATCGCGGATCACCAAATAGCCGCCATGCGCTCCGTGTTCGGCGCGCAAGATCTCGCGCGATGCCATTTGCTGCATCACGCGCGCGGTGGCGTCAAACGGCGCGCCGGTGAGCTGCGCGACCTCTTTGGCCGAGGTGAGCTCACCTGGACGTTTAGCGGCCATGACTTTCAGAGCCATCAGCGCGTATTCGACTTTGCGGTTCAATCGGTTCACGTATCCTCTTAATAACTCTTGCGTTTCTAGACTTTCCCGAGCTAAATGAAAGCGAGTCGAGAAGCAAGTGAATAATAATGCATATACGCTTGTTTTTGACGTATTAGTAGCACGAAATGCTAAGAAACAGTTCAACAATACCTTGGTAAATATGAAGGGTTAGACGTGTACTCTGCCGTGCTTCGAATCATCGCTATTACCGCAGGCTGTCTAATCCTGGGGGTTTTCGCCGTATTTTTCATCCGTACGATGGGTTTGAAACAAAATTTCGCCCCTCCCCCGCATAAGTGGTTCGAAAACACCGAGTGGCGCATTTGGAATCCCCCGGGATGCGTGCCCGGACCCGCGCCGAACGGGTGGATCCGCGCGATCACCGTCCACAGCAAAAACGGGGAATGGCTGGATGAATGCGGTCAGCCCGTCGCGGAGTCGATCAAAGACGCAAGCGACGTGCTCTTGATCGTAAAGGCCACCGAAACCGAACTTCTGGATAAACTTGTGGAAAACGTGGGCGCCTTCGATCGCACGAAACGTTTCGCGGTTGCGGCCGAAGCCCAACGTGTCGCCAGATCGCTCCGCCACTAGGCGCCCCAGTGGATTTTCGCCGTCGACTCCGCGAGCTTGATGCGGCTCAGACTCTTTTCCGGCTTGTGGATCGAGACGGCGATCGATTTCTGGCCGGACTTCGTGATCGCCACTTCGAGCGGCAGTCACGCGCTCGAGCCACGTATGCGCCAGGAACTCACGCGTCGCGGACGCCGCATTGTATGGCAGGGCGAAGCCGCCCCTTATCCCGTGCAAGGTTTCATGTCGCCGAGCACCACTGACGGGTTGCCTAAATAAGTCCGCCCGCTCATACTTTTCTTATGATTTCCACAGCATGGGCCGCATCTGAATCCGTAAAAGTCGCGACGAACCTGGGAGCCTGGCATGCCATCAGCTCCGCCAGCTTCGTCGTTCAAATCACCCTCTTCGTTCTGGTCGCCATGTCGGTGATCTCTTGGGCGATCATCGTGCAGAAACGCAAAATGTTTCGCGCGCTCGAGGCCGCCAACGGCCCCTTCGAAGATAAATTCTGGAAAGCGAATTCGCTCGAAGATGTGCACGAAAATTTAAAAGATTTTCCGGACAGCAACTTGGCGGCGGTTTTCCGTATGGGCTACATGGAGCTCAAAAAGCTCGCCGAGAGCGGCTTGGCCAAACCGGGCGAGGGCGACGCGCCCGCGCTCTCCGGCATCGACAACCTGGAGCGCTCGCTCCGCAAAGCCATCGATCTTGAGGTCGCGCGACTGGAATCGCGCCTGATTTTTTTGGCCACCGTGGGCAGCGTGGGACCGTTCGTGGGTTTATTCGGAACCGTTTGGGGCATCATGAGCTCCTTTCAGAGCATCGGGGCGACCGGCATGGCGAGCTTGGCGGTCGTCGCCCCCGGTATCGCCGAGGCCTTGATCGCCACCGGCGTCGGCTTGGCGGCGGCGATTCCCGCGACCATCGCGTACAACCATTTCGTCACGTCGATCAAGAAGCAGGAGCTCGCGCTCAACAATTTCAGCGCCGACTTTCTGAACTTGGCGAAACGCAACTTCTTTCGGGGTCAATAAGATGGCCGCCGGACCCGTCGGCAAATCGCGAATGGTCTTGAGCGAAATCAACGTCACTCCGCTCGTCGACGTGATGTTGGTTCTCTTGATCATTTTCATGGTCACCGCGCCGATGATGCAGCAAGGACTCGATGTCGAGCTGCCTGAAACCACCAACAGCGGCGTGCCGACGACCGACGAGCCGTTCACGCTGACCATCCTTAAAAACGGAACCGTGCGCGCGGGCGACAGCACTTTGCGCATGAACGAATTGAAAACCAAACTCGCGGCGATCTTTTCAACCCGCAAGAACAAGCAGGTTTACATCCAAGCCGACCAGAAGGTCGAATATGGCACGGTGGCCGAGGTCATGGGCGAAATCCGCGCCGCGGGAATTTTCTCGATCGGCTTGATCACGATTCCCAAGGCCGGAGGCCAATGACGGATACGTTTTCACGCAACATCGCGATCTCGGGCGCGCTGCATGCGGCCGTGTTGCTCGCCGTGTTTTTCAAGGCGGTGCTCATCCCCAACGAGCCCATTGAAATCCGACGCGCGATTCGCGTCGACATCGTGGGCCTTCCGCAGAAACAAATCGAACCCGTCACTTTGGCGCCGCCCCCTGCGCCCGAAACGTCGTTGCCAAAGAAAGTCGAGCCCGCGCCGGCTCCGAAAGCCGCGACCAAGCCCGCGGCCAAACCCACCGCGAACGCGCAGCGAGAGGCGCTCAATCGTTTGAAAACCATGAGCGCGCTCGAAAAAATCCAAGCCGACGTCAAAGAATCGGCCGAAAAAAAACCGGCGAAGACCGCGGTCATCGCCGGCAACCAAGTCAACGCCGGCAACTCGCTCACGGGTTTGAACAAGATCGAATACGATCGGTATTTCGACGAACTCGAAACTAAAATCCGCGCGCAGTGGAATCTTCCGCAGTGGCTCGCCGATGCCCCGCTCAAAGCCCAGGTCCAGATTTTGATCGACGGCCGCGGCATGATCTCGAGAAAAACAATGGTGCGCTCGTCAGGCAACGAGGTTTTCGACGCGAAGGTGATGGAGGCGCTCGAGGGCGCTTCGCCCTTGCCCGTACCGCCGCAACGCCTGCAGGGACTGCTGGCCACGAGTGGCATTATCATGAATTTTCCGGAATAATATCCGTCGAGGTGTTTATGAAAGCTTGGTTGATCGGCGCGCTCGCATTCGTCCTTTCGTTCGCGGCGCCAGCGCCCGCGCCCGCGCAAGATTCGCAAATCTACATCGACGTCGGCCAAGCGCAGGTGAAGAAAAGCCTGCTCGCCTTCACGCCGCTGATCTATGTCGGCTCGCAATCCACCAATCGCGCGCACATCGACGCCGGCCAGGAACTCTACCGCGTGATGTACAACGACTTGGCGGTCTCGGGCTTCTTCACCTTCATCAAGCCCGAAGCCTACCTGGAAGATCCGAACACGGTGGGGGTCAAACCCGCGCCGGGCGCGGCCAACGGCTTCAACATGTCGAAATGGAAAACCATCGGCACCGAGTTCCTGACTCGTACCGCCTATCAAGTGCTCGGCAACGAAATTTCGATGGAGACTTACGTCTACCATGTGCCGACCGCGCGCTTGGTGATGGGCAAGAGCTATAAAGGCCCCGTATCGGCGGCGCGCAAGATGGCGCACACCTTCGCGAACGATCTGGTACAAGCGCTCACCGGCAAACGCGCGATGTTCGGCACAAAGATCGTGGCCTCGCGCCAAGACGCCAAAGCCAGCATCAAAGAAATCTACATGATGGATTGGGACGGCGCCAACGCGCAGAAGATCACGTCGCACGCCTCTATCGCGATCTCGCCGGCTTGGTCCACGAAGGGCAACAAGATCGCTTACACCGCGTTCGCGTTTCACAAGGCCGAAAAGGTGCGCAACGCCGACATGTTCATTTACGAGATCGCCTCGGGCAAGCGCTTCCTGGTCTCTTACCGCAAAGGCATCAACTCGGGCGCGGCCTTCATGCCCGGCGACGCCAATATGCTCCTGACCTTGAGCCAAGAGGGCAGCCCCGACATTTACCGGATGACCGTCGACGGCAGCAAACTCACCCGACTCACGAACGGACCGAATCGCTCCATGAACGTCGAACCCGCGGTTTCGCCCGACGGAAAGCAGATCGCGTTTTCGAGCGACAGACTGGGCCGTCCGATGATTTTCGTGATGAACGCGGACGGCAGCGGGGTGAAGCGTTTGACCTTCGCCGGCAAGTACAACTCGACCCCCGCTTGGTCGCCCGACGGCAAGTCTTTGGCCTTCGCCGCGCTCGACGTCGATCATTTCGACATCTTCACGATGCGCGCCGACGGTTCCGGACTCAAGCGCCTGACGGACGCGCGCAAAACCAACGGTCGCGCCGCCAACAACGAAAGCCCGAGCTGGTCGCCCGACGGTCGCCACGTTCTGTTCACCAGCGACCGCACGGGAAAATATCAGCTCTACGTCATAGCCCCCGACGGCACGAACGAAAGACGCATCACCGAAGACAATTACAATTGGGACAAGCCCAAGTGGTCGCCCTTCCTGGATTAGACGCATACACCCCCGATCAACGTGAAAAGGCGCGGCGCCGAAGCCCCGCCTTGGCCCATTATGAGCGTCTACTCACGCTACCCGGCATCGATCCTTTGCACGCGCTTCGCCACCGCAGCTGGATCGAGTGCGTGCTGGCCACTTACTCCAAGACCGCTTCGACGATGGACATCTGCGCTTATTGGAGCGCGCGCGCCGATGAAATCCTGAACATCGCCTGGAGGGACGCAGGCCTGGAAAAACTGGACGCCGTTTTGTTCGCCCTTGGCAAGCACGGCTCGCTCGAGTTGAATTTGAGTTCCGACATCGATCTTTTGCTCGTCGCCGACGGCCCGCAAGCGCTCGAGGTCGAAAAGCTCTTGCGCAAATTCCAGCAACGCCTGCAGCAACCCGGCGAGTTCGGCTTTTGTTTACGTTTGGATTTCCCCTTGCGTCCCGGCGGGAAGATGGGCCCGCTCATCACCACGCCCGCGCAGTTTCAAGATTACTACTGGAGCCAGGGGGAAACCTGGGAACGGCTCGCGCTCGTGCGGCTGCGCACCGTCGTCGGGTCAAAAAACTTAAGTCAACAGATCCGCGACCTTGCCCGCCGATTCTCGTATCGCAAATTCTTGGATTTCACTTTACTCGAGGACCTGAAGGCCCTGCGCGCGCAAGTGCACCAGAAAGGCTTTCAGCGGCGCGAGAACGAGATCCATATCAAGCTCGAAGTCGGAGGCATTCGCGATATCGAACTCTTCGTCCACTCGCTGTTGATCCTGAACGGCGGAAAACTTCCCGAGCTGCAGACCCGCTCGACCGACGTCGCGCTCACTCTGCTCGCCGACCGCAAACTTTTAAGGGGCGAAGAGGCCGAAACGCTCAAACGCCAATACTGGCTGTTCCGACACCTCGAAAATTCAGCGCAATCGCTTGAGGACCGGCAAACGCACTCGCTCACCGATCAAAACCTGAAGACGCTCGAGCTCGGCACCCGCGCCGACGTCGAACGGGACATGAAGATCGTCGACGGCATCGTGAGCACGCTCTTGGGCAAAGTCGATTTGACCGAAATGCACCTGCCCCAATCGCCCGAAAACCAGCGGGCCTGGCTCGGCTCGCTCGGCTTTTCCGACTCCGCGGTCGAACAGGCCTGGACTCAGCTCATCAATTCGACGGCGCTGTCTTACAAGAACGATCGCGACGAGCGAGCGCGCCAAGAATTCCTTTACGTTTTCGTCACGGAACTCGCCCAACACAAGGCGCTCGATCGCGATCTTGGTCTTCGCCTGCTCGTCGATTTCGTCCGGGCGATGCGCGCCAAAGCGACGTTCTTCTCGATGCTTTTGCGCTCCCCGCGCCTGATTCAAGATCTGTCGCGGTTGTTTTGCCTTTCGCCTTACTTGAGCGCGATCCTGACTTCGCGGCCGGAATTGCTCGATCACTTCATCTTACAGGTCGATGAAGCCTGGGCCGCCGATATGGAGCCGCTGCTCCAACAAATGGGCG
>DAISHW010000028.1:0-1089 GCA_036822295.1 Bdellovibrionales bacterium
GGAACCCGGTGCGGCTCCGGGTCGAAAAGTAGCCATTTATGGCCATCTGGCGGCAGGAGGGCCGGAACGGTAGCGGTTGAGGCTTCAAAGGCCGGGTTTCGGTAGTGCAAAAGCAGAAAAGGGCGCATTCCCGCTTAAATGCAATTTACAGCCTCCAGAAGCCAGCACCTACGGGAAGCGACTCACGAGACGAGATCACAAACTTTTGTTCCATCACCGTCTTCGTAAACCGATCAGCGCCATGGCTTTGGGAACCGTGGTCTCGCGATTCAGCACCACGTATTCCGTGAAATGATAACCCTTCAGCAGCCGCGCGCGCGTCCAGCGCACCGGCGGCGCCAGCCAAAACGCTTTCATTAGGCCGAGACAAGCGGATTTCGTGAAGGCGACCACGGGTTTGACGACGCGACGAAGCCCGCGCCAGAAATAGGCCCTGACGATCAGCCCGGGCCGCCCGAACGCGAGGACCTGATTCCAATTGTCGTTGTACTCGGTGAATTTATCCAATTCGTTACGGGAGTATTCGTAAAGACGATCCGGTTGATCGCGCATGAACAACGGATTGAAGCGCATGGTGCCGTAAGATTGGTAGTTCGGAATCTCGAGCACCCGCCGCGCGAACGCGATGGAGCGATCAAAAGTACCGGGCGGAGTCATGATCTTTATATCGATGCGCCGGACCTTGCGCGTTTTGCGCGGCAAAGTCCGCACCGAAGCGATCGCGGTACGCGCGTTCTTCAAGAACCGCTCTTCACGCATAAATCCGAAATGGCCGCTCATGCAGATGTGGGAATAGCGCGCGAGCTCCCGGTACACGCCTTCGCGACCCGAACCGTTGGTGATGACGACGGAACCGTGTCCCGCTTCATGAATCATGCGCACCATTTCGACAAGGCCCGGCTGCAGCGTCGGCTCGCCGCCGGCGATCAAAAACTCGGTCGGCACGCCCTGGCAAAACTCCTCGATCACCCGACGAGTCGCCTTGAGCAGTCTCTCACTCTCTTTGAGGGGCTCTTTCAGGCTATGCACGCTGTCACTGCAATAATGGCAGTCATAGTTGCATCTTCGCCCGAGCGACCAGGCCACGCG
>DAISHW010000028.1:1099-13146 GCA_036822295.1 Bdellovibrionales bacterium
GTACAGCCATTCGCTGCCACCCGCCCCTTGCGGCCCGGCGATTTCATTTTTAGCCATTCGCCTGAGCGGCACGCCCGCTTCGGTGAGCGGCGGACGAAATTTGTGAGCCATGAGGTCGCCACCGCACATGCAGTTCGGCTTCGCGCAAGTGATGGACGTTCCCGGAAAGCGGGCTTGCGCGAAAATATTTCCGAACGTACCGCCCTCGGCGCAAACGCCACGAAACACGTTGCCGTCAAAATCGATGAAGATCGAGGTCAGCCCCGCCGTGCAATTCCACCCGACAAAACGGTTCAAACCGCGCGCCACCACCTCTTCCGTCGAAAGCAGCGAGTACTCGCCGTCCGCGTTCCAGAAAACAATGGGATGACTCGCTATGCTACGCTCGGTGGACAAGGCTCCTCCTGAAGGGATGACACTTACCCCGTTAAGGCCCGAAACGCCACGCAATATCTCGGATTAAGCTAAGCGACCACTCGGTGGTGGTCGACCATGCCGACGTCGCGGCGGATGTCCTCGACCGGCTCGTGCAGGCGATCTTCGAATCTCACCGAGATCAGCGGCTTGCAATGGCGCGCCATGAGCACGCCCCGATAAACCGATTCCAAAATGTCGTCGAAGTTTTCTTTGTTGCGGACCAATCCGTGGATGAGCCCCGCCGCGAGCAGAGCGGTCGTGATCGGCGAACGGAATTGAATCATGGAAAACGCTTGCAAGCCGATCTCCTCGGCCACCGAGGTGTTGAAGCCGGTCAACACGTGCATGCAGTCGTGAATCTTGCGTGAGCGATCGATGATGTAGCTCTGGATGTTCGCGTCTTTCTGCAAGGTGTAGAAGTTCGGAGTCAGATTATTCGAATGCAAATGTTTGCCGAGTTCATGCCCCAAAGTGCCGGCCGGATAGCGAAGCATTTCTTCGACCGCGGGCCACGCGGGGTTGTAGTCCTCTTCATACATCTGCAGAGTCAAGGGGTTCGCCTTCAAGCGCGCCAACGCGCGTTGGTGATTGGGATCGTCTTTGTAACTCGAGCTATCCGCCACGTTGAAGACCTTCGCGGTCTGGGTCGGATCGTTGATCAAAATCAAAAAAGCCCGCAGATTTCTGGCTAACGCGAACAATTTTACCATCCTGGCTCCTGTTATTTGAAATCCACGAACACAAACGTGAAATCGTCGTCCTGGGGTTCCGCACCCCGCATCTTGTCCAATTCCTCAACCAGAGCGCTTTTGGTCGATTCAGCGCTCATCTCGGAGAACTCGCTCACCAAACGGAACAGGCGCCGCTCGCCGATCTGCTGTCCGTCCGCCAGGTTCATTTCAGAAATTCCATCCGAATAAATGAACAGCCGGTCCCCGGCGCTCGCCTGGTACTCGCCGCTACCGAGCTCAAACGATTCCGTGGCCTCGCCGAGCAACGCGCCGGCTTGGCCCAGGAATTCGACGTCGCCGGCGTCTTTCTTGATGAGCATCGCAAGCGGCGCGCCCGCCGACCAGAACTTGATCCGGCGATCGGCGCGATTGATTTCGCAACCGAACATCGACATCGCGTATTCGCCGCCGGCGATATCGAAAAGCTGCTCGTTGGTGGCCATGATCAGCTGGCGAACATCGGTGTTTTCCTGTTTATCCCATATTTTATAGCCGCTCGCGATCGACGCGGTGATCATCGCCGGACCGGCCCCGTGACCGGTGACATCGCCGACTATGATCTGCAAACGCTCGCCCGCGGTTTTGTACCACCACCAATCGCCGCCGCATTGAGTGGCGGGACGGTAGAAGCCAGAGAGCGTGAGCGGGCCGAAATCAAAATCCGTAATGCGCGGCAGGAACATCTTTTGAACCGAGGCCGAAAGCTCCAAGTCTTTTTTCATCATTTGGCGTTCATTCTCGACCGCCGCAAGTTCCGAGAACCGCAGCGAAGAGGCGATCTGCGTCGAGACCGCGGCGAACAGATCCAGATCCGCGTCCGAAAACAAGCCTTTGGCGACGCTGCTGTCCAGGTAGATGACGCCCTTGATGTCTTCGGCCAGCACCAGCGGCACGACCATGATGCTCTTCAAATTGTGCGCGACGATACTTTTCGAGCCCAGAGCCTCTCCCTGATCCGTTCCGGTGATGATCATCGGCTCCGCGTTTTGGAACACATTTTTGATGACCGTGGTGCTGAAGCCCTTCATCTCTTGGATGTCGTCGCCGTTCGCGGTGCGCCCCAAGAAGAAGTTCAAGGTCTCGACATTCGTGCCCAAGAAAATGCAGGCCCGCTCCGCGCCGAGCAAGCGGACGACCGTATCCAGAGTCGCGCGGCCTTGAACGAGCGGATCGATCGACTTCGACGCGGCGGCGCTGATTTCAAGAAGCGCGTTCATCGCGCGCTCGCGGTCCAAACCCACTTCGCTATCGGCCAAAGGCGTCTCGACCACCGCGGGCTCGACCACCGGCGCGAGCGCGCCGAACTCTTTCTCGAGCGTCGAAAGGCGCATCGCCCAACCGAAAGACGCCGCGTATTCATAAGCGGCGCGAGCTTCGATCCGCGCGCGCATCTCATTGCCGCGCGCGCGCGCCAGGCGCGCCCGTTCGACGAAGACATAGTAAAAGGTATTGCGGGCGTCGCAACGCGAGGCGATCTCTTCGGCCTTCGCCAGAAACCATTCGACATCGTCCAAGCGCCCGGACAGCCGCGCATCCGCGGCTTTGAACGTCTGCAAAAGCCCCTGGGTCAGCCAAGTCTTCTGGTTTTTCAACGACGTCTTCATGTTCTTGCGGGCGAGCTTCAGGTAACGGGCGCGCTCGGCGGGATCCGTCGAAAAGTGGGCTTGCAGGTAGCGCCACTGGGACGTCCAAGCGTAAACATACTGGAAATAAAAGCCGACGGGCTTCACGTTCGCGAAGCCTTCGAACACATCTTGGGTCTCTTTCGCGAAGAGCGGGCCTTGCTCGACCAGATTGTGCATGCGCACGCCGAAATGGACCGCGCGGGCCATCATATTGCCGCCTTGCACCTGCTTGTAGAATTCACGGGCTTCGGCGCGCATTTTTTCGGCCTCTTCTTTACGTCCAAGGAACTCAAGGCGACTTGCGTAGGTTTCGCGGAAGTCGCTCATCATCCCGATGTTCTTGCCCTCGTCCACCAAGTAGAGTTTGCGCGCGTAAAAATCGGCGAGTTCGCGATAGCGCCCCTGCCACGCCATGAACCCCGAGTGGGAGCTCAAGATCGTGCAGACGTTCCAAATGGGCATGAGTTTTTCGGCCCGCGCCAGGAACTCATAGAATATCTGATCGTACTCGGCCATCCGGTTCAGATAGGGGCGCGAAATGACGTAATAGAAATCCACGAAAACCTTCAGACCGTCGTCCTGCAATTGGTCCGTGACCGCGCGCGCTTCGCGGAATTTGCGATCGGCGAACTTCACCAGACCGGCCAACGACATGCCCGCGCCAAGGCTCGCCGCGGATTTACCGAGCCAAGTCGACGGGCCCAAATAGCGCGCTTTCGAATTGACCAAGAACATCACGTGCAGGGTGTCGATGACCTTCGAGCGGAAAAACGAGCAATTGATCCCGACTTCAAGGATGTCGACGATCAGGATCGTATGCTGGCGCTTGCGCGCGAATTTGGGCTCGTTCGCGGGATAGCGGTTGTAACCGTAGCCCGTGTACGTCTGAAACAGGTTGATGACGACGTGAAACAACAGCTGGAAGACCTTCAAAACGGGATGATCGAAATAGCGCGTGCCCAGGAGCGCCATCGCTTCCAAAAAAGTTTCCCATGCGGCATCGGGTTTCCCGTGGCCGTTACGGATCTTCATTTTCCAATACAGGAGCGTTCCGCGCCGCAAACGATTCGGCGCCTCGGGCAATATCTCTTCGACCGTGATCCCGGCCTCTTCGAAGCGGTTCACGTTGTGAGCGGCGATCGCATAAAGTTCCAGGCAATCGTATTCGACCGGATCTTTCGTTCTGCCCTGACGGGTCAAGTCGGCCGCGAACTTCATGAGCGCGTACGCGCGACGATTCGCGAAACCTTCGATCGCGCGACGGCCGGCCTCGCGCAGCGCGGTCAGCGCGGCGACGCGGTGGCTCGAGGCGTTTCCGGCCATGTAATAATCGGCCAGCCGGCTGATTTGCTCCGTGCTTTTGTCCGGAACGGGCTCGAGTCGTTGCGCGGCCTTGTCGTTGAGCGCGCGCAGCTCGGCGGCGTCCCATGATTCCAGCAACAGCGTCCGCACTTTTTCGTGACTGAAATGGTAAGCCTTGCCGTCGCGGGTTTCCGCAAGGCGCGCGTCCACCGCGGCTTGCAGTGATGAGCCCGCGGGCTTACCCGAGAGCGCCGCCAGATCTTCGGCGCCAAAATGCATGCCCAGAACCGCCGCATGCCGCAAAGCCAGGCGGTCTTCGGCGGCCAGGGCCTCTACGCGTTTGGCGATCAGGCGCGAAATATCGGCCGAGACCTCGACCTCTCCGAACCTTGCCTCTTCGACCGCCAAACTGCCGGCCTCGATCTTCGCGATTCCGGCCTCGACAATGCCGCTCAAGAATTCGCGAATGGCGAACGGATTGAAGTTCGCCGGCGTCGCGATCTTGTCGCTCACGGCGACATCGACGGTCGCCCCGCCAAGCACGCCGGAAATGAATTCGCGGGCTTGCGCGGGGGTGAGCGGCGCCAACGTCAGGGCGCGGTTCGAAATGCCTTTCAAAGCTTCGTGAAACTCCGATCGCCCGCCGCCTTCAATCCGCTCGGTCAACAACAGAAGAATCGGATACTCATTGAGCGCGCGCGCCAGGCGACGGAAAAGTTCGATCGAGGCTTCGTCGAACCACTGAATCTCTTCGATCGCCAGATAAAGGCCCTTTTTCTCGCGCGCGATGAAGCCGAAGGTTTCGATCAAATGCTGGATCAAAACCTCTTGCGCCATCTTGGCTTCGCGACGTTCGATACGCAGCCCTAGATTGCTGACGATCTCGGGGGACACCATCGCCAGGGCGTTCAAAATGCCGGGGGGCATGGCGCGGAGTTTGTCCAAAACCCCGGCGCGCTCCGCCTCGGGCAGAAGCGCGACTTGCGTAAAGTAAACCGCCAACAGGTGGCGAACCGGAGAAAATGAAACCTGATCGCCGCTTCCGCAGCGGGCCGTAAGTATCTCCACGCCGTCGGCGCGAACGCGGTCGGCCATTTCTTCGGCCAAACGCGTGCGTCCAAGGCCGGCCTCGCCTGCGATCACCACCAGGCGTCCGTGACCTTGAGTGACGCTCGACCAAGCTTCGTTCAACGCGTCCATTTCAGCGCCGCGACCGACGAGCGGCGATTCAACCAAGGCGATTCCGCCGACGCTGCCGAGCTCAAACGGCATTTTGTTCTTCCACTTGTCTTCAAACTCGGGCAAACGCTCCAAGTCCGCGAGCAACGAACGGGCCGAAGCGTAGCGTTGCGCGGGGTCGACCGACAAGAGCTTCGCGATGATCTGCCCCAAGACGAACGGATGACGGGAGTCCGCCGCATGGGGATTGACGACCGCCAACTCGGTTTTCAAGCGCAGAACGCGCGCATGATCGGCGTCGGCGAACGGCGTACGGCCGGTCAGCATCTCGTACATGATCACGCCGAGCGCGTACAAATCCGAGGCTTCACTCAACGGTTTGCCCGTCAGCCCGTTC
Source organism: Bdellovibrionales bacterium (assembly GCA_036822295.1). Classification (GTDB taxonomy): domain Bacteria; phylum Bdellovibrionota; class Bdellovibrionia; order Bdellovibrionales; family UBA1609; genus JALHOQ01. The sequence continues at coordinate 6,751 of DAISHW010000028.1, forward strand.
TGCTCCGGCGAATTGTAGACCGGAGTCCCGACGATCGGCTCACCGCTCGCGGCGGCGCGCAGGTTGGCGGTACCGACGACCATCCCGAAATCGAGCAGCTTCAAACGGCCGTCGGCCGACACGAGCACGTTTTCGGGCTTGATATCGCGGTGAAGGAGCTTGCGGTGGTGGATCTCTTTCAGAGCCAAGGCGATCTGACGCGAGTACTCGACGACCTCGCCGGCGGACAACGCCCCCTGATCCAGGCGCTGACGCAGCTCCTGCCCTTCGACGTATTCCATCACCATGAAGGGAGCGCCTTCATGATCCCCGCTCTCGTGCACGCGGACGATGCCCTCGTGCTGAAAGCGAGCCAGCGCTTGCGCCTCTTCGCGGAAACGCACGACCGAATCCAAATAGGCGGCGCCGTCTTCGCGGATCAAAGTTTTAAGCGCGTAACGAACGCCGTCCTTTTCGACCAGGTAAACGACGCCCTTGGCCCCGCGCCCCAGCTCCCGCACCAATTTGTATTGGAGAATCTGACCGTTCATGGAAACTCAATTTTCAAGCTGAATGGCGCGTGACGCAAGTCGGACTGGACCGTAGACGCGGAGAAAAAAGAAAGGGCGGTCCGTCGCCGGACCACCCTTATTCAAGAACCTGAAGAAAATCTAGAACGCGTAAGCGAGACCGAGGTGCAGGCCGTATTGGCTGACCGAGTATTCGCCGGCGCGAATGTCGTTGCCCGGGCCGCCGACACCGGCCGCGGCGCCGTTACCGTCGGCTTTACCTTGAAGGTATTCCGCCGCGCCGTCGACCGTGAATGCGCCGAAAGTGTATCCCGTACCGAGCGTCAAGCCGTGCGACGAACCCGGGTGCACCGAGGTCGCGCGCGCGTAGTCTTTGCTCGTCACTTGGCTGGTCCACAAGTAACCGAAACGAATCGGCATCATGAAGCCCAAGTATTCACCCGCCAGGCGAATGTTATGCTGGTCTTTCCAGTCATATTTAACCGGTTGCGGAGTAATCGTCGTTGCCGTGGGCAGCGAGTTGACCGTGATATCGCCCGTCAATTTGATTTCGTCGACTTTGCTGTAGTTCGTCCAAGTGTACTCGGCGTACATGTTCCAGGCTTCGGTCAGACCTTGTTTCATGCCCAGGTTGATCGCCATCGGGAAGGTCGTTTCCGCACTCGCGTCCGTTTCCGCGATCGAGAACTCCGAAATCGGCGACGGCGCTGAAAGATTCACTTTACCGCCGTATTTGCCGTCCGCCTTGAAGTTCACTTCCGAACGGTAGGTCAGACCGATCTGCGTTTTTTCCGACAGGTCAAGCTGGGCGCCCAAGCGAAAGCCCGTGTACTGAGTGTCTTTCAGGTCGTTCACTTCGATGTTGCTCAACGTCTGGACGGCGCCAGACGCGTGATCGCCGCGCTGGGCGAGCGCGAAACTCGCTTCCGCGAATGAAGCCCGCCAAGCAAAGCCGACGCGGAACATATCGCTCACGCGATACGCGCCGCCCAAGCTCAACTCGGTCAAAGCGACGTCGGCTTCAACCGTCGCGGTGCCGCGATAGTTGGTGGTCGTGCTCATCGTCACGTCTTCATACTTCGCGCGCTGGCCGCCGGCCGCGTAGTAGCCGATCCCGAAACCCCATTTTTCCGTGGGGGCCCAGCTGTAAAAAGCGCCGCCCAGAAGCGCGCTCGGCGTGTCTTCCATCGTCTCGTTCGAATCCGAGATCGGTCCTTTGACCGTTCCCGAAACGTACGAAACGTCCAGCACCGTGCTATGACCGGCGTTGGTCACCAGGCCCGCGGGGTTGAAGAACAAAGAATCCGCGCCGGGGGTCCAGGGGGTCGCGATCCCGGCAAGACCCACCGCCTTACCACCAAACGGCAAAGACTTTTCGTAACCCGCGCCGAAAGCGGTCGAGCTAAGAGAGATAAGAGCTGCTAGAAGAAAATACTTTTGATGTGCCACATATACTCCTTTTGTCTGGCTAACTCTTAAAGCGTACAGACGAAACTCCAACCTGAGTAACGGATTGTTTAAATGATGACGCATGAAGCTAAGCTGGATCTCGACCGAACGCCGCGATCCATATAGTATGAATGGATCTATGAACACGTTCACCAGCAACATGACCACTCACGGAAACAGCGCCATCCTTGAACTCAAAGGCCCGTTGAACGAGCACGCCAAACTTCCCGAAATCAAAGCGACCTCGATGCTCACGATCAAACTGCACTCGGTCACGCAACTCAATTCGCTCGGCGTGCGCGAATGGTGCGGCTGGATTAAAAATCTTCCGGACTCGTTGCAAATATCGCTCGAGGGTTGCCCCCTCATGTTCGTCAAAAGTTTTTCGCTCATCAAAGGCGTGCTCACCCCCAACACGACGGTCATGTCGATGTACGTTCCCTTTTACTCCAAAAAATCCCGAGAAGAGACCGATGTCCTGCTCCAGCAGGGTAAACATTATTCAAACAAAGGCATTTTGAGCCTGCCGGAGGTCAAAGACAGCGCCGGCAATCCGATGGAACTCGATTCCATCGCGAAGAAATATCTCGCCTTTCTTTTCGACCCGAAGTAACCATGCCGCATATGACGCCATTCACGTGCACGTTTCGAACGGGCCCCGACGCGGTGATTCTGGAGCTAGCGGGAGCTCTGAATGAAAACGCCAAACTGCCGCAAGTGCCGACCACACCCCGCCTGACCATCAATCTCGATCAGGTGAGTCAGGTCAATTCGGTCGGCATTCGTGAATGGTGCGGCTGGATTCGTAAACTCCCCCCGACCCTGAAAATCACGCTCGAGGGCTGCCCTTTTCTTTTCGTCAAAAGCTTTTCGTTGATCCGCGGCGTACTGCCCTCTAACGCGATCGTCGGCTCGATGTACCTGCCCTTCTATTCCGAAAAAACGAAAGAAGAACGCAGCGTTTTGCTTAAAAACGGGCAACACTATTCCAATCACGGCCTGCTCGAGCTTCCGATCGTGAAAGACACGCGGGGCCATCTGATGGAAGTCGACGTGACCACGCGCAATTATCTCGCGTTCTTACGCGAATCTTGAGGTTGCCTTCCTAGGTTTAGTCCGTTCACAATAGAGTAAACGCCACTCAACACGAGGTCTCAGCGATGATGCGTACGGTATTGGTTCTCTCTTTGGTTGGTTTAACGGCTTGCTCGATGTTCAAACGCCGGGAAGAAGCCCCAGCCACGGCCACGGCCGCCACTCCGGCCACGCCCAACGATGCGCCCGTCGCTCCCCCGACGACATGGGACGGACTCTGCCTTGAGGGCAAAGCGCAAAGTCCGATCGACTTGAAATACGCCAACCCCAAGAAGAGCAAAGGCTTGAAGTTCCACTATGTCGAGACACCCGCCACGGTCACCGACAACGGCCAAACCATCGTCATCGACTTCACCCCGGGCAATAAGGCGGACATTCGCGGCAAACTCTATGACTTGGTGCGCGCGGAATTTCACTCCTCTAGCGAGCACACGCTATCGGGCAACAGCCTGCCGCTCGAATTGCAGCTCTATCATAAGAATGACCAAGAACAATGGGCGGTCATTGCGCTGTTTTTGATCACCGGTGAAACCAACCCGTCGATCGAAAAGATCTGGGCGCAAATTCCCGCGGCCAAAAACGCGCCTTCGGCGGCCATTGCTCTCAATCCCGCGGCGCTTCTACCGACCAAGGACACGTATTACAACTATCCGGGCTCACTCACCACTCCGCCGTGCACGGAAGGCGTCGATTGGAACGTGTTGAATACGCCCGTCGCCATCTCGAAAGATCAGATCATGGCGTTCCGTCACCTGTACTCGGTCAACAACCGCCCGGTGCAACCGTTGAATGGCCGCAAAGTCGTGAATTACTGACATCGAGCGGCTTAGACCGACGCTAAAACCCAGCAGATATAAATATGGGTCAGATGGTGAACCATCTGGTCCAAACCGAAGGACACCCAAAAGGCCTTGCTGCGCACATCCGTGAAGCGTCCCAGGTAACGCGGCCCCGCTTTGATGCGATCCATGAGAAAATGGACCACGAAGTCCACGCCCCCCAGCCACCAAAGACTCGGATGAATGTAAAGCGCGACCGCCAGAGTCGTCACCGCGTGAACGCCCGAATGCAAGGCCAGCGGCAACACGAAATCCCAATTGGGACGGGCCTTTTGCAGCATCCAAACGTTTTGCAGCAGGAAATCCGCGACGAAATGCTTCACCTGAAAAAAGATAAGCAGAATAAGAAGCAATTCGGCGTTTACGTTCATTCCAGGCTTCACGGATGGGTTAGAGTTGACTCGGGCTTATCTTATTATAATCTCAGCCGATTCCCGCCTCACAACAAAAAACCGGAAGGACCAAGACCTTTAGCGATGAAAACTCAGGCCAACCAAGACAACCCTTTGTTGAACCTGATTGTGAACATCTTCCTGCCGGTCATGGTGCTGAACAAAGGCAACGCTTACTTAGATCCGCGTCTCACGCTGCTGATCGCGCTCGCGCTGCCGCTCGGTTACGGAATCTGGGATTACGCGAGCAAAGGCCATAAGAATTATGTTTCCCTTTTGGGCCTGGTCAATATTCTGCTGACCGGCGGACTCGCGCTCCTGAGCCTTGGGGGAATCTGGTTCGCCGTGAAAGAGGCGAGCTTGCCCTTCTTGCTGGGGTTGATGGTGCTGGGATCGGCTTGGACCAAGAATCCGGCCGCGCGCTTCATGTTCTGCAACCCCCAAATCCTAAAAATGGAGCTGATCGAAACGCGCTTGAGTTCGCTCGCCCAGCAGGCGGACTTCGCGCGTCTTTTGAAGAAGACGACCCTATGGCTTTCGGTTTCGTTCTTCATTTCATCTTTGCTGAACTTCGTTTTGGCCGTGGCGATCTTCACCCATATCGATACCGCGCTGGAAGCCGCGGCTCGCGAGCAGGCGCTGAACGAACAAATCGCGCGCATGACATGGATGGGTTTCGCGGTGATTGCGTTCCCGCTCATGTTTTTTTCGGGAACGCTCGTCTATTTTTTCTTAAAGCGACTTTCGCGGATGACCGGTGAGAACATCACCGGCCTGCTGCGCAACTAAAACCAGTAAATAAAGTTCGCGCCGAACGAATTGTAGTTCTCAAGATCCTCGGCGAAGCCGCCAAGACCGCGTTGATAATAGAAATCGAATCCGACCATATCGTCGAACGTCAGATTCACGCCCAGATCGAGCAACGGAATCATCGTATCCGCGTCGGGATCGATCGCGGCGGCGCCGGCGGGCTCGCTCACATCATCGGCGATATTCACCGCCACGGTCAAACCGCCGTAGAGCGCGAACATCTCGTTGAATCCGTATTGGAAATTCGCGGGAATATCCAGATAGGCGAATTTGTAGTCGTAGTTGCCGCCCGCCGTTTTCACTTCGAAAGCGCGTTGGTTATAGAGCGCGCCGGTGCGGAAGAATCCCATCGGCATGAGTTCGAAGCTCACGGCCAAACCCGCTTTGAAGTTCAGTTTCCCATCGATCGATGCGCCCGCCGCGGTTCCGTCGATATCGGCGTCGGTTTGGTGAAAGCCGAGCAATCCGCCGTAATTTTGCGCGAACGCCGAGGACGAAACCGCGAGTCCGCAGAGCAATGCCAGAATGTATTTCATGAGTGACCCCCTATAAGTTGGCGGGATCATAGCCCTAGTAGTCCTCGAGGTCGAACTCTTTCATGGGCGGTATTTCGCGGCCTTTGCGCAGATACTGTTCGACGGTGTCGCGGCGATCCACATAGCGGGCGCGGAGCATCTCGAATTCTTCCTGACGGCCCTTTTGCTCTTTTTCCCAGCGCACGCGCAAGGGCTCGTCGCTCTCGCGCTTTTTCTTGCTTTGAATGAACTCCACCCGGGCTTTTTCAAGGGCGTGGGCACGGGCCTTTTCCTCCGCGCGCCGGTTGCCGCGCTGGGCATCGATGCGCTCTTGGCGCCGTTCTTGCGCGTCGTGCACCTGCAAGAAATCGTCGTAGCGTTCATTGATTTGCTCAAGGCTGCGCTTCAACTCAGGCGACTGGTCCGCGAAGGACGCCACCGAAAAGAGCGAAAAAGTCACATTCAGCAAAACAAAAACCCGCATATTCCAACTCCTTACCTTGATCTTAGAACAGTCTTTGCTAAAACGAGATGTTTTCACTAATGCATACCGACTTTGGTCAATTGAAAGGTCAGCAATGGAATTTTTAGCGGAGTTGGGTGTTTTCAGCGGCAAGGTGATCGTGCTTTCCGCGGCCACCGGCGTTTTGTTGATCTTGTTTTTCGGACTGCTGATGCGCGCCCGTCAGACCAAACAATTGCTCAGCGTCGAAAACCTGAATGAACGCTATAACGACATGAGCGAGGCCCTCAAAGAAACCATTTATGACGCCAAAGCCTTGAAAGC
>DAISHW010000028.1:13175-14373 GCA_036822295.1 Bdellovibrionales bacterium
AAAAAACGGGCCAAAGCCGAGAAGAAGCATCCGCGCGACAAGAAACGCCTGTTCGTTTTGGACTTCATGGGGGACATCCGCGCCGCCCATGTCGACAACCTTCGCGAAGAGATCTCCGCTATCTTGACCATTGGCCGGCGCGAGACCGACGAGGTCGTATTGCGCCTGGAAAGCCCCGGCGGGATGGCGCACGCCTACGGCTTGGCGGCGGCCCAGCTGTTACGCGTGAAAGACGCGGGCTTGAAGCTCACGATCTCGATCGACAAAGTCGCCGCGAGCGGCGGCTACATGATGGCCTGCACGGCCGATCGCATTCTGGCGGCGCCTTTCGCCATCGTGGGCTCCATCGGCGTCGTCGCCCAGGTTCCCAACTTCCATCGCTTGCTCAAAAAGCACGATGTGGATTTCGAAGAGATCACGGCCGGCGAATTCAAACGCACGGTTTCGCTCTTTGGCGAGATCACCGACAAAGGCCGCCGTAAATTCCTGGATCAGCTCGAAGACACGCACGCTTTGTTCAAATCCTTCGTGAAAAGCTGTCGGCCCAAACTCGATTTGGATCAGGTGGCGACCGGCGAATATTGGTTCGGCAAGCGCGCCATGGAGCTGAACCTGGTCGACGAAATCATTTCGAGCGACGACTACCTGTTCCGCCAACGCGAGACCGCGGACATTTATAAAATCGAGATCCAGATCCGCAAGAAATGGTCCGAGAAGTTGGCGGAGAACATCGCCTCTTTGGCGGTGCGCTCTTTGGAAAAGACTTGGTCGAAATCCGCGGAATCCCGATTCCCCGGCTAACGGGCGGCGACCTCTTCGACCGCCAGCAGTCCCTTCTCACCGTTCAGCGCGAAGCTCTTCGCGCGGGCCGCGCCCACGCTCAACATTCCCGACATGCGGCCGTCGCGCACCCAATCGCCGCGCAGACGCCAGGTCTGAATCGGATCCCGCGCGGTGATCTGCTGAATCACCCCGCCCGTCGCGTGGACGTCGACGCGGGCGATGATGTCTTTCCATGTCCATGGCGATTCCACCGGGGGAAAGACCTGTTGCAGCTGGGGGTAAAGCGGCCACCCGCGGTCGACTTCGAGCCGCGCGAGTTTACCGTCGAGCTTGAACGTGCCCGGCACGAACGTGGAGCGCACGTCGATGCCCGCGCCCGACCACCCCGCGCCTTTCACATTTTCAACCGCGATAC
>DAISHW010000029.1:0-14031 GCA_036822295.1 Bdellovibrionales bacterium
AAATTCTAGCCAATACCACCGACATAAGCTCCGCCGAAGCCCGAGCGCTTGAATTCGTAGCCGGAAGAAAAGGCAAATGGCTTCTTCACTGCCATTTCATGCATCACACAATGAATGACATGCACCGCATCCCCATCGGCAATAAAGGTGGTGGGCACGCCGCTCACGAAATGGGCGGTATGCATACCTGGATTGAAGTAGTATAACCATCGTGTTGAGTAATAGAGGAGAGTCCTTTGTCTAAGCTAGCAAAAGAGAGAACATCGAGCGCAGTAAAAATTCGAAAGAGCGAGGCTGAATCAAGTCATCCGGATCACACCGTGCACCTTAAAAGACTTAATCGTGTTCGTGGTCAAATTGATGGCATCGAAAGAATGATTCTTGAAAAGCGCTACTGCCCGGAGATCATCACGCAATTAAAAGCTGCATGTGCAGCTATCACGGCCGTTGAAGCAGAGATTTTTAAAACGCATCTTCGTGGCTGTGTGAAGCAAGCCTTCAGTAGTCCTGATGAACTGGGTTCAGAGAGAAAGATAAACGAAATCGTAAAAATGGTTTTCTAATTTAGCGTCTGCTTAAGTTCTCTAGTGACTGAGATACCCAAGTTTGAATTGTTAGTTGATCAGCTTCGTTCACGGCTGAACCTGGGTGCATGATCCGGTATCTTAGTGGCGGCATCGAGCCTTCTTTGACGGACTTGCTTATCGCCTCTAAGTCTTCTTTCGGATTCCCATGCCCGCCAAAGGGAAAATCATGACTCATCTCCAAGTGCTCTTTTGCCTCAGTAATGTCGCTCTTAATCAACTGCTTGGCTAACGGCAAAGAGGCATACCAGGGATAAGTCGTACTCGACGAATGACAGTTAAAGCAGCTCTTTTGGAAAATGGGTTTCACATCTTTTACGTATGACTCGTTAATCGACTTCAAAACGTCTTCGGGGACTTGCTCTTGAGTCACAGCCTTTGCCTTATGGCCATGAACCTTTCCTTCATGGCCAAAGGAGCTCTGCGATATAAAAATCAAGAGTAAAAGGACGTAATTCATTTCTTTTTACTTAAAGCCTTCACGTACTTTTCAAAGTTCGTCTTGTTTTGAAAATAAAGAACTGAGCCTTCATCATTTGCGGCAATCGTCGCAGTTGCTTTATCAACTGACTGCTTTGACTCTGGATCAATCGCAGTTCTGACTTTTGCGTCAGTCGCTAAAGTCGCTTTACAGTTTTCGCAGCAGCCGTAATAAGTCTTTCCATCTTGCTCAACTGGAATTTGTGCCTTTGGGAAAAGCTGATCCGTAACCATGCACACATTTTTGTTTGGAACAATCTTCCAGGTATCGGCCGCAAGGACGGTTTGCCCAATTAGAGTTAAGCTCGCGAGGCTTAGGAGAAGTGAAGTGACCTTTTTCATTTTAATATTCCTTTCGTTATTTTTAAAATTGAATTTGAGCACCGACGCCGGCGCTTTTTTCCGTAAACATTAATCCTGCCGACCAATACCATGAAGGACCATACATCAAGCTGATTTCAAATTCCGAATCGCGGTCTCCACCCCAATCCGGACGCCATGTAAACTCAGCATCTGAGAAGACCTTTTTCGTCCACTGAAAGCGCTTTTCAATATCGAAGCGAAACTTTCCCTCGTGATTGACTGAAACTGCGGTTTCAAAAAGAAGCGGAAGGATGTAGCCAATACCCACAGTGCCATAACCTTCTTCGTGGTAAAGAGTTCCGCCACCAAAAACGTTAAAGTAGTTTGAAAACCACCGACGATAGACTAAGTCGCCCTCGGTCTCCCAATCCTTACCAATCTCAAAGTTCTCATAATCCGTATTGGCAGTCTCAAGGCTTAGATCAAGCTCATCCCAAGTGCGCATGAGCTTGAACTGTCCTTTTGCGTGGTTAGTCGCAGCCTCAAGCGAAGAATAAGTATAAAGATGCTCGTGCAGGTGAGGATCGTGATGGTCATTCTTTGACATCTCCGGAGTAAGTCTGAAGTCGTTGTAGCGAACGACGCGCGCCATGCCGGTCTTCATATGGTAGAGATTATGGCAGTGAAGCATCCACTGTCCCGGCTCATTGGCATAAAACTCAATCGTGCGCGTACCATGTGGGGGAACATCAACCGTGTGTTTAAGAGGGGACTTGCCGCCGCTCGCGTTAAGCACACGGAAAAAGTGCCCATGTAAGTGCATCGGGTGATGCATCATCGTGTCGTTTACGAAAGTAAATCTCACGATCTCGCCACGATTAATCAGAATCAATCGGTCCTGGCTGATCGCCTTTCCGTTGATGTGCCACACGTAGCGTTCCATATCGCCGCCAAGAACGAGCTTCAAATCGTGCACCTTGGCGTCTTTTGGAAGTGTTGTCGGCTCAAGCGCTTCGAGCGCATCGACCGTCATCGTTTCAATAGGTGCATCCTTCTTGAAATCTCTCTTCGCCGCATTTTGCCGAAGTTGCGCATCAGACTGGGTACTCCAGTCAATCGGACCATCCGACTTTGTCTCAGGAATTGTGATGGATTTACTCTCCGTAGTCTTCTTCGCTTTTGCTCCAGGTTTTGAACTACCCATCATGTGACCTGCGTGCTCACTGTGATCCGTATGGCTTTCGTGACTCATACCTTGATGAGCAGAATGATCTGCATGAGCCGCGGCCTCAGTTTTCTGAGTGGTAGCTTCATGGGCGCCGTGGCCTGAGTGGTCCATTGTCGTCGAAGCATCGGAGTGCTGAGAATGACCCGTGTGCGAGTCCTTGCCAGTATGTCCTTCATGCCCGCTACCGTGTGCGCCGTGATCCATGCTTGCATAAAGATCAGGATGAGGCTTATCCGGAGCTTTTACCTTTTCACCCATTCCTATCCACGCCGAGGCATAGCCAGTTACATCCTGAACCGTTGCGCGAATCTCATAGTTCTTGTGCTCAGGAACCGTAAAAAGCACGTCATAAGTCTCAGCCATTCCCATCAAGAGCTCGCTTGCCATCTTAGGCTTAACGTCCACTCCATCCGCTGAGATGACCTGCATAGGAACGCCCATCGAAACGTAAAAGTAGCTTGAGGCCGCAGCGTTAATGATTCTAATTCTGATTTTCTCACCTGGATGAGCCATCAGCGCCTGAGAATCTCTTTTGCCGTTGATTAGGAACGCATCATAGCCCACGTCAGAAAGATCCATTCCACCCATACGCTGCCACTCATTTGAAAGGTGAGACTTTAAACCTTTCGCCTTAAGCGCGCCAAAATACGAGCGCATCGAATCTTTTTTGTAGAGATAAAAGTCTCCGTCTTTTCTCAAGTTACGAACAATCTGATCCGCATTTTCATCCGACCAATCACTCAGTACCAAAACAAGGTCCTTGTCGTAAGCGATGGCCTTCTTTTTGGGATGAATAATCAATGCACCGTAAACTCCCTTTTGCTCCTGAACTGCCGTATGCGAGTGATACCAAAAAGTTCCGTTCTGTCGAATCTTGAACTTAAAAGTTCTCGAGGTGCCAGCATGAATTGGAGGCGTGTTCACATATGCAACGCCGTCTTCCTCAGGCGGAAGAAGAATTCCATGCCAGTGAATGGAGACCTCCTCATTTTTCAGTTTATTGATGACATTGATTTCAGCATCATCACCTTCTGTAAACTCTAGGGTAGGGGCGGGGATGCCTCCGTTAACTGTCAATGCAAAGTCCACGGTCTTTTTACCGCTCATGTTTACGGGCTTGTTCTCAACCACAAGCTCGTACTTCACGGTCTTTGCTAGAGTTTGAGCGGAAAATAATGAAAGGATGATCGCCGCTATGATCTTCATGACTTCTCCTTCGCCAGCGAATCAATAATCGGACAATCCGGCCGATTATCACCGTGGCAAAACTTGGCGAGGTGATTAAGCGTTTTCACCATAGATTGAAGCTCCGAGATCTTTTGCTCCATGTCCTTTACGTGTGTCAGCGCCAGATTTTTTACGTCAGAACTGCTGCGTGATTTATTTCTCCAAAGACCAACGAGCTTCTTTATCTCCTTCATCGAAAATCCAAGTCCCCTCGCTCGCTTCACAAATGAAAGGATATTTACCTCAGCATCCGAATAAACTCGGTAGCCGCCGTCACTTCGACTCGCCTTTGGAATAATCCCAATGGATTCGTAATGACGAATCAACTTCGCATTCACTCCAGAGGCTTTCGCGGCTTCACCTATGTTCATATTTCACACCTCAAACCTAGAAACACCTTACGCCTTCCAACAGTTGGAAGGTCAAGGGGCTTGTCTTAATTTAAGGGAGCCGCGAGGCGTAAAATGTATTAAAAACGCCATTTTACCAATAAACGTTTTTAGGGGGTTGACCTTCCAATGATTGGAAGGCCGATGATGAAAGTACACGCAGGAAAGCCATTTAGGCCCTGATGACTTTGGAGAGTAAAATGAAACACGATCTCGCCCACAACCACACTCATCATCACAACCATGGTGACGGACACGCATGCTGCTCTATTAATGGAGCGAGCAAGACCGATCAGAGCTTAGTCAAAGATCCCGTTTGCGGAATGAAGATCGATCCAAAGACCGCAAAGGGTGGCTCTACGGTATACGATGGAGAGACGTATTACTTTTGTAACCCCAAGTGCAAATCGAAATTCGATGCTGAGCCCGCGAGATACTTAGGCGCTCCAAAGCCTGTCACTGCTGAGGATAAAGAGAAGATTTACACCTGCCCCATGCATCCAGAGATTAGGCAAAAAGGTCCGGGCAATTGTCCAATATGCGGAATGGCGCTTGAGCCTGAAGAGGTCAGCCTTGAAGAAGAAGAAAATCCTGAGCTAATCGATTTTAGCAAACGACTCAAAGTTAGTGCCGTACTCGCTATTCCCTTAGCGCTTCTCGCAATGTCGGATTTAATTCCAGGACAGCCAGTTCAGCATGCGCTTCCAGGATGGTTAAATGGAATAATTCAATTTCTTTTAGCCACACCGGTAGTTCTTTGGGGAGGCCTACCGTTTTTTGAAAGAGGCTGGGTGTCTCTAAAAACTAGAAACCTCAATATGTTCACACTCATTTCCATCGGTACTGGAGTTGCGTATGCCTATAGTGTGGTCGCGACCTTCTTCCCTGGAATCTTCCCTGAGAATTTAAAAGTGCATGGTGGAATGGTCCCACTTTATTATGAAGCGGCCGCTGTCATCACAGCACTCGTGCTTCTTGGACAAGTCTTAGAGCTTCGAGCGCGAAGCCAAACAGGAAACGCCATCAGGGCTTTGCTTGGACTGGCAGCAAAAACTGCAAGACGAGTAAAGCCTGACGGCGCCGAAGAAGACATTCCAATGGAACACATTCACGTTGGCGATCACTTGCGCGTTCGTCCCGGTGAAAAAATCCCGGTCGATGGAAAACTCATCGAAGGTCGAAGCTCCGTCGATGAATCCATGATCACCGGCGAGCCCATTCCAGTCGAAAAAGACACCGGAAGCGCAGTCACTGGCTCAACGGTTAATGGGCAAGGTTCTTTCATTATGGAAGCTACTCGTGTTGGCTCAGATACGTTGCTTTCGCAAATCGTAAAGATGGTTTCTCAAGCTCAGCGAAGTCGTGCTCCCATTCAAAAACTTGCGGACACTGTATCAAGCTACTTTGTTCCCGCAGTCGTTGTGACTGCTATCATCACAGCATTTGTGTGGTTGCTCTATGGACCTGAACCTGCACTTACCTATGCGATTGTGAACTCAGTCGCCGTGCTCATCATTGCTTGTCCTTGTGCGCTTGGCCTCGCAACGCCTATGTCAATCATGGTGGGCACTGGTAAAGGTGCAACTCACGGCGTACTCATCAAAAATGCCGAGGCTCTTGAAGTTATGGAAAAGATCACAACACTCGTTGTTGATAAGACCGGAACCCTCACACTAGGAAAACCAAAACTCGTTGCGGTGAATACTGTCGGCGACGCTGTTGAAAATGATGTTTTGAAATTAGCCGCGGCCCTGGAGAAGGCGAGCGAGCATCCGCTTGCCGAAGCCATCGTAGATGGAGCAAAAGAGCGGGGACTAACGCTCTCTCAAGTCAGTGATTTTCAATCTATCACGGGAATGGGCGTTCAAGGAAAAGTCGAAGGCCGAAACGTCTTGGTCGGGAACAAGCGCCTCTTTGAAAAATTCAGCGTGGAATCAACTGAACTTTCTCAAATTGCCAAGGGTTTGCAAGAGACTGGTCATGGAGCGATGCTCGTTGCGATTGATGGCAAGCCCTCTGGAGTTATCGCCGTTAAAGATCCCGTCAAAGAAACAGCCAAGCAGGCAATTGAATATTTCCACTCTAAGGGAATCGAAGTCGTCATGCTCACAGGTGACAATCGCCATACGGCTCAGGCCGTCGCAAAGGAAGTCGGAATCGACCGTTTTGAGGCAGAAGTTCTGCCAGATCAGAAAAACGAAGTTGTTCGTAAACTTCGCGCCGAAGGCAAAGTTGTGGCCATGGCCGGCGACGGCATCAACGATGCCCCGGCTCTCGCTCAAGCTGATGTCGGAATCGCAATGGGCACCGGAACGGATGTCGCAATGGAAAGTGCAGGCGTTACACTTTTAAAGGGCGATCTCAACGGCATTGTTCGCGGCCATAAATTAAGTCAGCAAACTATGCGCAACATCCGCCAGAATTTGTTCTTCGCGTTTGTGTACAACGTGCTTGGAGTTCCGCTTGCGGCTGGAGTTCTTTATCCGGCGTTCGGGTTGCTGCTCAATCCGATGATTGCGAGCTTGGCGATGGCTCTGAGTTCGGTTTCGGTGATTGCGAACTCTCTGCGTCTAAGAGGGGCTCACTTGTAACGCGATGCGTTTTTGGTCGTGAATGCGAAATTTGATTCCTGAAAGTGATATTTAGAATTACGTGCCAGCGAGGTCTTCCTGCCAAAAGTAAAAGTCCTAGCGGGGTCCGCTCATATTGAAATGGATTAGTAATGATTGTCGTGACTAGGTAGAGTCGGCCCTATATTCTCTGCGACAAACCTAAGACATTGCGGAGCACTTATTGGACCTATTTCGGCCTCCGGCACCAAGTAATGAGTACCAGTCATCCTACCCAAAATTCTGTGTAGCTTATTTAGATTCGGAAACTTCTAATTTCATTCGCACGGATGCATTTCCAGTATCAAGCGACGAACCCGCATACTTTCGGGAATATATTCTGCAAAAATCAGAAAGAGCGGGCAGTGCTTGGGTCGACAATCAATTTTTTGTAGTTTGGTTCGACCTCTCAAATACATTGAAGACCTTGAATTGTGGCTCGCAACCTTCAATTAATATCGGGGAAACGTTAGGGCGGTTGAGCGAGGCGCAAGAATTTTTCTGCCAATTCTCGTTACCGATTGAATCCAATGGTCCCACGAAATGGTCGAATTACCGGTCGACTGTGCATGGAATCCCGCACGACGACTTGAACAAGGCAGTTGTTAGGATAGGTGACCGCGAATCCGTTACTCGTTTCCGGATGGAATCGACTGGAGCAGTCCATTTTAGAACCAACGTTTCTCGCACGATTTTAAGTTTCATCTCGCGTAGCCTGGTGTTCAGAAAGGTGTAGTTAATGGGGGAGCGCTCGAAATATTTAGGGGAGTTGGGCGAGGACTTTGCCGCTCAGACAATCTCTATCTTGGGTTGGCAAAAACTCGGGGATTGGGGCGCAGATTTTCCTTGTGAAGATGCTGACCACCGAACTGTTAGCGGAACAGCTGAGAAGAGAGAGCATGGGATAGATGGAGTGTATGGATACGAAGATCCCTACACCAAGGTCTTCACTGTGGTAATTGTTGAAGGCAAAGCGCTTTCGTGGGTGGTGACCAAAAAGGGAGTAGAGACTCCAAAGAATAAGTCTTCAATCGGAACTGACCTAGACGGCTTCGTTAAGACATTATCTGAAAAGATCAGCTGCGCTAAACGATCGGCAAAATTCAAAGAGTTCTTTGGCCTGACTGGGAAAAGAATCGAGATTTTAGGGGCCATTGTTTATTACGTCCATTCCGGTTATTTGCGTTCCACTTACGAAGGGGTTCTCGAAAAAATTGTGCTTCCAGGGAATGGCGGATCGAGCCCGATCTTCATCTTAGACAATATGATTCTTCAGCACATTTTATCTATGGGCGCTCACCTTAGACTTTTAAAGGCAGAAACTGGGAAGGAAGCCGTAATTGAGTACATGCATCCAGATGGCGAGAAGCTTTCTACAAAGACGCCCTGGACTCATCACGCAAGAATTCAGCAGTTGTTCAGTTCATTTTTGACTGCGCGAGTTACTGGGCAAAGTGGCGCATCCCCACTTCAGATTTTTTATTTTGGTACGTACTCGCAGACCGCAATTCGCAGGTTTTGCGCTGCGACTGCGCGCTTTAATATTATCACGCACGATCAAGTGGATTTCATTCCTATATCTTCACGCGACCCTGTAGAGTCCAAGCATTCTTTTGAAGCAACCCTCAACCAGGGAGCCATTCGTTTTGAAGACCGAGATGTGGAATTCAAGATTAAGAATGCTCAGGTGGTTCAGCCATCGTTCCCGGTAAAGGATGGATGATGGCCAAAAAAATTCGTATCGATCCAAACCATTTTCCATCCGACAAACACATTTACGATCTGATCATGTCAGGAAGGGTGAGCTTAAGAAAAGTCCAAGAGCTTCTACGCAGTAAAGGCGTGATTCTATCGAACAGAGAGATGCCAGTCATTGCCGAGCATCTTTGTTCCCTGATTCTCGACAGTCAGGAATTAGACTCGCTACTGGAACATACCAATGTGCGAGAGAACAGAGTCAAAACCGCGACTGTTGAAATTAGCGGGAAAGGCGTTAAGATCGAGGATATTTACGAAGCTTTAGGCTCGTTCCAAGTAGCAGCGACCGCACCTGATGAAAGAGTGCGAATCGAGGGCGGACTTGCAACTCCTGATTTTGATAAGGAAGCATCGAAGATCGTCTTAGATCAGAATTTTAAGAAGTTTGATTTTTCAAAAACAACTCTGCTCCAAGAAGAGGATCACAACTTTTCCGTCTCTATTGAGAACGATGGCACCGATACATTCAAAATGACCTATTCGACCAGCAATCCAGGCTCGGAAATATTTTTTGAGCAGCTGAAGGATGGTGTTCGTAAAGCGATCAAGCAAAAATCGACGACAGATTTATATTTTGACGAAATCATATTTTCAGAAATTCCTCGTCAGCATATCAATAAGTTCTTTTATGAGGTGATCAACGACCGAAAGATCGGCCTAACCTTATCCCACGTTTCCAAATTGAGTCTTACTCAGGACGGGACTGCGGTTGAGATGGAAGATGAAGCTGATGATGACGTTGAGGTTTCTGACGAGTCCGACAAGAGCAGCGAACCGCTTACCGTCCTAAAAAACATGCGTCTTGAGGGAACCAATCTTCTTAGCCATCAATCTGTAAAGGATCATGTTGATAAGGGTTATGTGATCAAGAGCCTTACAGCCGAATTTTATACGACCAATTCCGCCTCTAGTCGTGCATATCATGACATCTCCTTGGGATTTGGTGGAGCAGATCGCTTCGTGAGTGAACTCCATAAAACCAGGATCTCGATATCCACTGAGACAAAGATGGAAGCGCGCCACCTCCCAAAATCAGAGCGCGAGGTAATCTTAAATCAGATTAACCAGGTCGCTCGTGAGAAATATGAAGCGCTAAAGGTCAAGGAAGCCAAAGAAGAGAAAGCGATAGAAACAACAGCCGGTTCCGCACAACAGTCTACGCCCAAAAAGTCTTGAGAACTTCTTTGTAGTACGGCCGGGTTTTGGACGCCACGTACGACACCCGAATTGAAAATCACCTTTAATCAAGGATGCCGATCCGGCTTCGATGGCATTCTGATTGCTTAAACCTATTGGATGATCTTACGTCTCATTTTAATCTTAGTATTTCTATCATTGAGCGGTTCTGTTGACAGTACCGCCACTTACACAATCGATCATAGGTTCGCTTTACACAGAGTTGCTTATCTGCTCCAGAGCTTTTGATACCTTACCTCCGAGAGCTTCTGACCTTACAGTTTTTGGCTTATCACCACCTGCGTTCGCGCCCGCCTTCGCTTTGCTCAGTCATGCTCTCCGCCACGTTAGTTTCCGGTGGTGGCCATGTCGAAGTCCTCGTCGGTGCCACAAATGCCTACAGGGCCTCAGCGGAGTGAAGGCCCCGATAGGCGGGGCTAGAAAAAACGGAGGTAATTATGAAATCAAAAACTATTGTAAGGCTCTCAAAGAACGGAAAATTCTTAATCGTAAACACCAACGGCCACACTGCCGTTCTAAATGCGAATCTGGTTCGCTATCTCTTCGACGTTCCCTACACGCGAAAGGACGGAACTCGCGTTTCTTCATCGCAAATATTCACAATGAAGGAAAACGCGCAAAAGGCGTATGACCGAAAAGTCAAAGAGGCCACGGCCTAATGAAAAAAGGGGCGCGCTGTATGCGCGCCCCTTGTGTTTAGAATCCAAGTGCGTCGATGATGACCTTTGCTAAATAGCCAGCGCCAACTTTTAAGACCACATTTATGATCCAGCTCAGGGTGTTCTTAAGCTCGGAGCCATCACGCTCACCAGGCACTTGAGAATCTTGATTGTCTTGAATTTCTTGGTTCATCTGCGAACCTCCTTTGCCCGAAGGCGGGAGGTAAGCTGATGACCGAATTCTAGAAGTTATTAAACTTGCTACCCATCAACGTGAGGTCTTCAATGCAAGAAGAACTACTGCGAGTACAAAGCCATGGGAAATTGGAAGAGCGGTCAGACCGTTATTCCTTTTTCCCGTCGCCGGCCGCTTTTTCAAATTCCTCGTTCACTTCCCAACACTTTGACTTGCGGAACTCCTTATTAAGGCGACCTTTCTTTTCAGCACATTTGTGAGCATCATCGTTGGACTTGGCTTGCGGGCACTCTGCCTTGCAAGCTGCCATAACATCATGAGCGGGTTTGGTCGCAGCATTGTCCGCAGCCGATGCAACCATGTGAATTGCAAACATAGTGAGAAACGTTGCCAAAATATTTCGAGTTTTCATCTTGTTAGTCCCCCGTAGGTAAAGTGTGTTGACTTGCGCCGTGAATAGTTACACTAGTGTGCAACTATGTACCAGAGTAAAGTTGAAGCGACTGATATTTTTCAAGCATTGGCCGAAAAGACAAGACTTCGCATAATGCGGATCATGGTGGCACATCCTCGTGCGGAAGCTTGTCTCTGCGATATGACGGACAGTTTGCTTGAACCCGAACACAATGTGTCGCGCCATCTTAAAATTTTGCGTCAAGTGGGACTCTTGTCTGCTTATAAAGAAGGACGCTGGGTTTATCATCAGCTGGTCAACAGCTCCCACATCAAGCCGTTTTACAAGTTGATCGCTAAGATTCCTGATGGAGAGGGCATTTTCGCAGCCGATCTGAAGCGCTTTAACCAAGAGCTTTCAAAACGTGCGGCCGCTCGCTGCATTAAGGATGGACCAAGATTTAAGGGCGAGAAAGCTAAGTCTGGCGAGGCATGAGTAGAGCAATTGCAACCGTTGTATGTCTCTTAAGCGCTCTCGCCGCAAATTGGACCTTCGCGGCCGAATGCGATTCAACCTTTCAGAATGCAAACCACCTCTATAAGTGCGCTCTATCTAAGGACCCACGAATTAGATCTTTGGCCGCAAAAGAGAAGGAACGGGCCGGCAGAATTAGTGAAGCCAAACAATTACCCAATCCAGTAGGTGAATTTGAGGGGACTGATCGCGAAATTAGTGGCTCAATTGTTCAACCTATCGAGATTGGCGGAAAGCGATCCGCGAGAGAAAATCTTGGTGAGATCGAGAACCAGGCTTCGTTAATTGAAGATCAACTTGAGCTGGGAGAAGTTGCTCTCGAAATCGCTCAAGCCCTAAATCGATTTCACCAGCTTGCAACGAAAATGGAACTGCTTGAGGCTACAAAGCGCTCACTTGCTAATCTCACTTCGCGTTTGCGAGCAAAAGCGGTAAGAACTCCTGAAGAGCGAGTCGCAGTCGGCTTATTTGGAATGCAGAGTACACTCATTGAAACAAGATTAATTTCAGTGCAGCGTGAGCAGGCCGAAACCCGTGCGGTACTTGAGTCCTCCATTGGGAGAAAGCTCACAAGTACGGATCAGCTGAGGTTCCCAGAGAAAAGGACGTGGCCGAATCTATCTGAGCTTAAGAATTCAGAATCGATTCGATTGCGCCTCAAAGAAATTGCCGTTCGCCGTCTCGAAGGTGCACTAAAAGTGCAACAAAGCCTGGCTTGGCCGGACTTAGCGATTGGTCCCTACTTTAACCAAGATCGCGTTGCTGGAGAATCGAGCTTCGGTGCTAAAATAGAGTTTGGACTTCCTTTGTGGAACCGCAATCGTGGTGCGAAATTAAGAGCTGAGGGTGAGTTTGAACGGCTCAAGGTAGCTTCCGAGCAAACCTTAATGCAGGAACGACTCGCCTTTGAGGCATTGAGCGAGTCCTATAACACGCTCGTTCGGTTTCTCAACCAAAGCGCCTCATCAAAATCCCTCCAGCAGTCCCTGAAAGAAACACTAGATTTGTTTTCGCGAGGGATGATCCAGCCCTCAAATGTTATTGAAACCTATCGTACGGCCTTTGAAACGCTGGAGGCTGTTCAAGACGCTGAAGCATCCGCAGTCCTTCAATATTGGACCATCCAAATTGCTAAGGGGAGCGTCCCAAAGGAGATCCCATGAAATATCTTATAGCTGTTTTCTCAATGTTAGTTTCAATCACTTGCTTGGCAGAAAGCGAAGAGGGACCGCAAAAAGATAGGGTGGGTCCTGGAAAGGCAGTGATTGAGGCATCCAAAGAACAGGGATTTAGACTCTCGGAAAAAGCACTGAAGACGTTGGATCTTAATTTCGTTTCAGTAAATGGTACTTATATTACTCTACCTCGTTCCGTTCTGATTCATTTTCAAGATTTTGCGGCAGTTTATCGACTTCGCGACGGATGGTTTCGTTTGGTGGAAATTGAGCCTACATTTAGAGGTGAGCAAGTATCTTTTAGCTCCAAGGATCTTAAACATGGAGACCAGCTCGTAGTACATAATGGCTCCTTGCTTAGAGTTGTAGAGCTCGACGTCTTTGGACCTGAAGCCGACGCTTGTGCCGATTAGAGGAGAATAGTGTTTAACCGGATTGTTCATTTTTCTGTATATCACCGAGGCGTCGTCTTATTTGTCACGGCCTTGGTCGCTGCTCTCGGCTGGTACAGCTTTACCCATCTTCCCATCGATGCCGTGCCTGATATCACTAACGTTCAGGTTCAAGTATTTGCAGAGGCTGGGGGCCTCTCCGCAGAGCAGGCCGAGAGAAGTATTACCTTTCCCATCGAAAAATCCATGGGTGGAATTTCTGGCGTAACGCAGGTTAGATCACTTAGCCGGTTTGGCCTCTCTGTCGTTACCGTTGTATTTCATGATGGAACAGACATCTATCGGGCAAGACAACTTGTATCCGAGCGACTTCAAGGTATTGCCTCAGAACTTCCTCGGGGCGTAGAGCCAAAGCTCGGACCGATCACAACTGGGCTTGGTGAGATCTTCTTTTATTCATTGTCCTATTCGAAGCCCCCCGAGGGAAGTGATCTGTCACGCCTCATGGAACTTAGATCCATCCAAGAGTGGTTCGTGAAACCTCGCCTTTTGACTGTGCCTGGAGTTGCGGAAGTAAATACCATCGGTGGGTTCGAAAAACAGTTTCACGTTCAACCTAATCCGGAAAAAATGCGAAGGTATGGAATCAGTTTCTCGGATATTGTTGATGCGTTAAAGAACAATAATTCGAATGTTGGTGGAGGCTACGTTCAGCAGACTGGCGAACAGTTTGTTGTTCAAGGCTCGGGTCTCCTATCAACCATTGAGGATATTGAAAGCACACCACTGCGCCCGCTTAATTCCCTCACTACAATGACACTCAAAGACATTGCCAAAGTGGTAATGGCCTCGGAGTTAAGAACCGGGGCAGCACTGGTACGTGGGCATGAGGCCGTTTTAGGAACG
>DAISHW010000030.1:0-10789 GCA_036822295.1 Bdellovibrionales bacterium
CCGCCACGAAAGTGACCAGGCCGAAAATGCCAGAGGTCAGGAATGTCATGGACGTGACGGGATCGTCGATGAAGCGGGTCAGGATGTAGAAGACCAACAGACCGATGCCGATCTCGACCGCTTCCATCTTGCCTAACGTCACGAGCGGCCGCTCGAACCAGGTGAACCAATGCACCGTCTTCTCGTGATTGAAGAAGTAGTTGAGCGCCACCATCATCAGGAACGCGCCCCCGAAACCGGCCAGCGCGTGATGGGACGAAAGCATGATGCGGGCGTATTCATCGGGTTTCGTGGCGGCTAGAACCAGGGCTTGCCACGGATTCACCTGGGCGATGATGCTGACGATGGCGAGCGGAAAGACGATGCGCATGCCGAAAACGGCGATCGCGATACCCCAAGTGATGAAACGATGCCGCCAAAGGGGAGTCATCTCGCGCAGGACCGCGGCGTTGACGACGGCGTTGTCAAAGGACAACGAGACCTCGAGCACGCTGAGCACGAACGTCAGGAAGAGCGCGGAAAACGCGCCGGCCCAAGTTCCCGAGTATATGTAACCGACGCCGAAACCGATGGCCAAACCGAACACAGTGACGACGAACGAACTGGTGAAGTATTTGAATATGGTTTTCACGAACCCAGACTACGCGCACCGCGCGACCCGGGGCAAGATCTAGCGTACGCCGTCAGAGGCTTCGCCGCTCTTGCCTTCGGGACTGTTGCCGCTGCCGTTCGGGCCAGAGGGTTCCGCGCCCTTGCCGCTGCTGTTCGGGCTTGACGGCTCGCCGCCTTTGCCGGGATCGGTGCCGCGCGGTTCGGAAGGTTCGCCCTCTTTACCGCCGCTCGACGAAGACGAGCTGGAACTCGAGGAACTGCTGCTTGAGCTCGTGGAGCTAGAGGACGGATCGCGCGGATCTTCCGGTTCGCCGGTCTTGCCGCTGCTTGAACTCGACGTGCTGCCGCCGTTCGAGTCGGTGCGCTCGTGCTTTTCGCAACCCGGAAGATCCGAGGCGCCGCTGTACGGGGTGGGACGGGGACATTTGTAAGTGCAAAGGCCGCCGACCTCGCGAATCGGGCGGCGGAACGGGCAGGAGCTGCGCACCTGATCGAAGAACGCTTCGTTGGCTTTGGTTTGCGCGTTGTCGGTGAATTCGGGGCGCTGAACCTTCAAAACGCCGTTTTTCTTGGTGAACTTCATTTCGCAAGTCTTCAGCGCGTTCTTGGTTTTGGTCATGCGCATTTCGGCGCCGGCCAAACAATTGGACAGCCCGCCGCCGGCGAACTTTTTGCGGTGACCTTGCGCCATCGAGCGGAAGCGGAACTGCTTGCTCTGAACGGTACGGCGTTCCCATTTGTTCACCATGCCGAAGAACTCAGATCCGTCGTCGAACAGGGCCTTCGCGTATTTGTAATCGCCGAAGCCGTACGCCTGCGCGACGGCTTTCTTGTTGATCTTTCCGCCGCGCAGCCATTCGCCGGCCTGATTCGGCACGCCGCCGCCGCCGAACTCGGCGTCCGTGCAGTAGCCGTAAGTGGCGATCATGTCGGTGACGCGCTCTTGGAAACGTTCCGCGCCGTTTTCGGTGCGCGTGTTGTAGGGGCCGTGGAATTGCTGGGCCATCACGCCCATCATCGAAACCCATTTGCCCACGCCTTTGGCGTCGGCGCCCGAGTTGTGCAGGCCGCAAGCCACGCAGGCCAACGGACCGAGCGCGCGGTACTGTTCGCAGCCGCCTTCGTTCTTGGCGGCCGGGGGTGGAGTTTCGGCGTTGTATTTCGGGCGGCCTTCGCCTTTGCCGTTACCGCCGTCTTTCAGCTTCGGTACGTTCTTGACCTCGGTGTTGCCGAGTTCGAAGCCGTCGGGAACGACGTCTTGAATCGTGCCGGTCTCTTGAACCGCCGCGGTCCGCATGTCGGTGCCCGCGCGGGGAGTGGCGGCCAAGACCGGTTTGTCCAAGGGCTTCAAGCCGAGCTTTACCGTGCGATCGATAAAGTTCGCGCAACCGGTCGCTTGCAATTCCAAGCGACCGCACTGACCGGCGATCGATTCGATGTCGGCGCGGGCCGCGTTGTACATGTCTTTGCCCGGCAGTTCGTCGCCTGCGGCGGCGATGCAGCGGTCGGACAGATTCGCGATCGGTTCGCGCGAAACGCATTTTTCCAGATAGACTTTGCCGCACTTGAAGTTGTCGCCGGCGCCGCACGCGCGGCCGCGGGTCGAGCACTTCGGGTTGAGCGGGCGCTGAACGCCGCCCACCAGGCAGTGCGTGCCCCCGGCGGCAATGGCCTTGGGCATGAACATGTCCCAGAAGTCGACGGAGTTCGAAGCGTATTCGAAACCTTTTTGATCGCGCTCAAGATCACGCATCGCTTGGCGAAGTCCGGTGACGTACGCCTTTTGTTCGTTCGCGCCCCAGGATTTGAACGTCTCGTAGTCCGCCACGATCGAATCGGTGGCGGCCGCCGAGAAGCTGAAAATCCAAGTCGCGCAAACAATCAAAAAGCGTTTCATCACAATCATCCTATGCCATTACGGGCACGTGTAAACGATCGTCACTTTCACGCCTTCGGGCAGCGCCGGCGTGAACTTCATCTCTTTGCCTATCACCGAGACCGACGTGTTGACCGGGCGGTCGAACGTCACGGTCGGGTTGCCGACCGGCACGCACTGAAGCGTGATGCCGGGCATGCTGTTCACGACGCGGTCTTTGATGTACTGCAAGTTCTGCGAGTAATCGCTGTCGCAGATGCTGCCGATGTGACCCATCGTCTTGTTCGACAACTCGGCGTAGAGCGTGCCGAAGAAGCTCGGGCTCGATTGGGCGTCCTGAGCGGCTTCGCAGGCCGTGTCGTACGGCTTCACGATGATCGAGTTGTAGATGAACGGCTTCGTGAAGCCGGGCGTGTTGAACGTCGTCTTCACGTAGTTGATCAGGAAGTCGGGGTAGTTCTGGGGCGTCAGCGGCTTGTACTGCGCGCTCGACCACGAAGCGTTGCCGCCGACCGAGCGCTCGTTCTCATCCGAAACCAGGATGGTCGTCAGCGTCGCCTTGTCGCGGATACAACCCGAAGCGCGGTAGTCTTTGATCATCAAGTAAAGACCTTTGATGCCCTGTTCATCCGAGCTGTAACCGGCGCCGAGCGCGTCGATCGTGGTCTTGAAGACCTGGTCTTTGTTCGCCGTCGATTTCTTCAGGATGTACGAGCCGGTGCCCGCCCATTTGATCGGCGATCCTTTGTAATAGTCGATATCCGTCGTCGTCAGACAGATCTGATAGTCGATGTTCAAAGCGTCGAGGTTGTTCACCAGGCCGATCATGCGGTTCGCCAGTTTGGTCTGGTCTTCTTTCATCGATGACGAGTCATCGACGATCAGGATCACGTCCACCGAGTTCGAGGCGACCGGGACCGTTTCGACTTGCGTCACTTGATTGCCGTTCGGGCACGCGGGTTGATTCGGGCAAGCGCGCGAAGTCGCGGGCTTGGTGCCGGCATCACAATAGTTGGTGGGAACGTAAGCGCCGTCGCTGCGTTTGCACGAAGCCGAGCGCGTTTGCGTTCCCGCGCCGCAAGTGACCGAGCAGGCCGACCAAGCGCCGGGCTCCCAAGAGTACGTGTACTGCGTGGGACAAGCTTGCGTGTTGCAAGCGTAAGGGGCTTCCGAGGGTTTCGGGCCGTTGGCCGAGCAATCGCCGTCGGCGACTTGCGCGCCGTCGCTGCGCAGACAGTAAACGGTGTCTTGCGCCGTGCCGCCGCCACACTGCTTCGAGCAGACGCCGGGTACGATTTTCCATTGATACGTGAAGGCCGGGCAAGTCGGTTGGTTCGGGCAGGCTTGCGAGGACACCGGTTTCGGTTGCGGGCAGTTCGAATCGTTGACCGTGTTGCCGTTGTTGTTGTCCTGGCAAAGCACGTTGCGGGTGCGCGTGCCGGGACCGCAAGTGACCGAGCAGCTGCCCCAGTTGCCGATGTTCCAGCTGAAGGAACCGACGCACGATTGGGTGTGGCAAGTTTGCGACGTCGCGGGCTTGGGACCGGTACAGAGCGAATCCGCCACCGTCACGCCGTCCGACAGCCGACGACATTCAACGACTTGAGTTTGCGTTCCGCCGCCGCAGGGGAGCGAGCAGAGTCCGTAACCGCCTTCGGTCCACGCGTACGTGGTGCCGGTCGGGCAGTTCGGTTCACAGCTTTGACCGCTCGGTCCGCCGCTCTTGTCGGAATGGAATTTCACGTCCGAACACGACTGGGTGACGAGCATCAATGCGCCAATGGCTACGATTCGTACGAGACTCTTCATGAGAGTTCCCCCTTTTATCCAGCTCTCTCTTCGGCGTTTTTGAGACGGATTTAATGGTTCGGGGGAAATGCTGGTCTTGAGGTGGGGCCGGTCGAGTCTAGCCGCCGCAGGTCTCCTGGACCAACTCGCCGATCAAACGGTAGTGGCCGTCGGTCACCTGCGGCGACGTGGTGAAGTGCCCGCGAAACACCAGGCGGCCGTCTTTACCGAACAAAAGCGCGAAGGGAACGCCTTTCCAGGTGGTGAACAAGGCCTTTCCGTCCTTGCCTTTGATCTTCATGAGCTCTTTATATGATTGATCGACGAAGATGATTTGCGCGGCCGAGGCCGGGATCCCGTATCGGCCGAAAGTCTTGGTGATGAATTCGGTGTACGTGTCCTTGCCTTCGCGTTTGTTGGCGTAAGACAGCAGCAGGATGTGCACTTTGTCTTCGGTCCACTGGCCGCGTTTGAAGCGCTGACCGATCGCGGCCAGATCCTCTTTGCAGTACGGGCACCAGGTCGCGAAGATGCGCATCACCACGACTTTGTTTTTAGGAGGAGTGAAACCCAGCGTTTCCATGGCCGACAGATTCACCGGCGTCTTGCCGCAAGCGCGTTGAACCATTCCGGGAATCGGCGTCGACGCGCAGCCCGTAAGACAAGCGAGCGCGGTGATCAACGCCATGAACTTCGCCATGTCGGTACTCCTTCAGGCCCAATACTTCACGAGCAGAAATAGCGAGCCGAACCACTGTTTCCACCAGGGTAATTGCGCCCAATCGCTCGAGTCAAAAGTTTGCGAGACTTCAATGTCGCGCCGGTAGGAATCGATGACGCGTTCCTTGTTCCCGGGGCGGGTGAGCACGACGTCCATTTCCAGATCGTGCAGGAAGCTCCGATGGTTCAGGTTCGTCGATCCCACGCAAACCCAATCGTCGGCGATGAACACTTTTTGATGCGAAAAGCGCGGACCGTAGACGTAAACTTTCACGCCTTTGCGGTCGAGCGCGCGCAGCAGCGGCAAGCTCATCCAAGTCATGAACCAGACGTCATTGTTGTGCGGCACGATCAAGCGCACATCGACGCCTTTTTGCGCCTGGCGGACGAGCGTGCGGAACACCGGCGCGATCGACGCGAAATACGGCGTGGACAGCCAAATGCGCTTGCGCGCGTGGCGCATGCGCTGCGTGTGTTGCAGTCTGGTGCGGCGGCTGTGGCGGGAACTGTCGTTTAGGAGCAGCAACTTCCGCGGGCGGGCCGGCCCGTTGGGCCCGGTCCCACCCCCATAGGCGCGCTGAAACGCCCGCCGCGCGTACTTCACGTCGCGGCCTTTGACCCTGACGCCGACGTCTTTCCAAACATGATCGCCGCTGATCTCGCGCAAGTGCACGTCGCTGACGTTGAAACTGCCGACATAGAGTTCTTGATGATCGATCAGACAGAATTTGCGGTGGTTGCCACGATTGATCCGCCGCCAGCGCGTGATGAAGCGAAACAGAAACGAGCTCGAGTCGCCCGGCACCCGCCTGAGCAGCCACGGCGTCACCCGGAAAAACCGCACGCCGATGCGCGCCTGCTTGAACTGGGGGTAGTAATCATCCAAGAACCCGGGCGAACCCCATCCGTCGACGGTGATCCGCACCCGAACCCCACGCCGATGCGCCGCGATCAGTTTCTCGACCAAGCGATCCGCCAGCGTGCCTTTTTCAAAAATGTAGGTTTCCAGTTCGACCGAGAGTTTGGCGTCGTC
The DNA here is from genome assembly GCA_036822295.1 of Bdellovibrionales bacterium. GTDB lineage: Bacteria > Bdellovibrionota > Bdellovibrionia > Bdellovibrionales > UBA1609 > JALHOQ01. The sequence continues at coordinate 6,030 of DAISHW010000030.1, forward strand.
AATGGCGCGCAAAAGACCCGCGAAGTACTCGTCACCGCTGGTGAACAGGGTCTCTTCATCCCAATGTGGAAACGCGCGGGCCATGTTCGAACTTATAGCGAGTGGACCATGGGTGCGTCACGTCGATTGCGCACTGGGGGGATCCAAGTACACCCGCCGGCGCGGGTGTACCGGGATCCGGCATATCAGACCGCGCGCAGCTGCGGATAAAGCTCCATGAACTGCTGGTAACCGTTCAAAATGTCTTTCAAGCGGTGTCCCTCTTCCTCGAGCGTCTTGCGATCGAAGAAGATGCAATGCAGTTTGTCCTCGGTCGCGCCGACGTCCCGTTTCGCTTGCACGACCGCCATCATCGGGATGGGGAACGCGGGCGGTTGGGTGCGGAACGTGACGATGAAGGGTTTTGAAACCTGCTCCGTCACGTGGTGCGCGATGAGCTCGTCGAACTGCGCGGCGCTCTCGGGCACCATCAGCTGCTGCACCGGTTTGCCGATCAGTTCCTGACCCGCGCGGTGACCCAAAGTTTTGAACAGCTTCTCGTTGATGCGTTCAATGCCTTTGGTGTTGCAGTTGATCACCACGTAACCGGCGTGCCCCCCCTCAACGAAATGTTGATAGATGGCTTGCCAATTGTCGTGGGCGTTGGAGTCCTTATAACCCGACAAAAGATCCAGGGCCGAATCCATGTTGAACGGACGGTCCTTTTTGTCCAGGTGGTAGAACTTCACCAGCTTGATCAGCGTATCCAGACGTAAATTGATCTTACCGCCTTCGATGTTCTGGTAGTGCCGGTAGTCGATGCGCATATCTTGGGCCGCGGTGACTTGTGACAGGCCCATCTGCTTGCGCGTCGTCTTGAGCGCTTTTCCGAACTCTTTAAGGAATGATTCCATTTCCATTTTTAGAGCCTCCTGTTTAAAAAATCTTGAACAATGTTCTACGGCAAAATTCTGGTAATTTCAATGGGTTGGCGATTAATAGATTTTCACTTCAAAATTATGTAAACATAACAAGTGGTTAAGACACCATGGTCGAGTCCTAACGTAACTCGTCAATGCCGTGAGTCAGTTGAGCTGCAGGGAAGACGCGCGTTCGATGCGGTCCCAGATGGCTTCCCATTCAGAGCCGGAGTTGGCCTGCGTGCGAAGAGCCACGATAAGGCTGCCCGGGATTTCAGAGAAGTCGCGGAAGTTTTCGTAGAGTTCGCGCGCGGCGATTTGCGGAGAGGAACCCAGCGGCAGCGCGCGCACGTGCGTGAATTTCTGATTCAGGGCGAGTTCGGCGGACTCCTTCAAACCATCGGTCCACGCCTCTTGGTTGACGATGACCACGGGACAAGACGGTTGATAGTGCGCCTTGAGTTGTCCCGGCGCCACCGGCGAAGGCGTGCGCAAGATCTCGAATTGAAATCCCGCTTGGCTGAGAATGTGATGAATCTCGGTTCTGGAAACCCCGCCGGGCCTTAAGATATGAATCTTCCACACGGGGCCTTCTTCCACCGACAACACCGTGCTCTCGACGCCGACCTCGCTCGGTCCTCCGTCGACGACGGCGACTTTGCCTTCGAACTCCGCTTCGACGTGCGAGGCGCGCGTGGGACTCGTGCGGCCGAAGCGATTCGCGCTGGGCGCCGCCAGGGGAATTCCCACCTCGCGCAGCAGTTCGAGCGCCACCGGGTGCCGTGGGCAACGCAAAGCCACGCTGTCGAGCCCCGAAGTGATCAACGGCGAAATCGCTTCGGTCTTCGCGGTGACCAGGGTCAACGGCCCCGGCCAGAACGCTTCGGTCAGCACGGCGAAAATCTCGGGCCATTCGCGCGCGAGCCTTCGCGCTTGCGGAACCTCGGCGACGTGCACGATCAGGGGATCGAAGAAGGGGCGCTCTTTCACGTGGAAGATTTGCTTCAGCGCGCTCTCGTCGTCGATGCGGCCCGCGAGTCCGTACACGGTCTCGGTGGGAATGGCGACGACATTTCCGGCGCGCAGTCTCGCGGCCGCTTCGTTCACGCTGATCAAGGACATGGGAAAGCTATAGCCCCCGCGTTTCGGAGTGTCCAGAACCTAAAAGGGACGCTCGGTGATTTGCCGACGGAACTCGTCGAAATAAGGCTCGAACCAGGCGTATTCTTTGAGCGCCTTTTTGTCCAAGGTCCCGTGCCCGCTTAAGAACGCGTGCACGGCTTCGACCTCGCTGAGCTGCAGGCGGGTGAAGCCCTCGGTTGAATGCGCGGGCAGCCAGCGCGCGAAGCGATTCGTCTCTGAAAAATAGGTCTTCGAAAGAATCGCGCATTTTTTGTCGTGCGCTTTGCGCGGGATCCGGTGCGTTTTCTCGGCGAAGCAATTGTAGGCCGTGCTCCAGATGATCGCGCGCGCTTGAAAGGCGCGGTAGACGGCCAGACTGACGTCCTGGTGATGGGGATGACCGTACTCGCCCAAAGCCCCGTGCGTGAAAACTTCGACCGCGTCTTCAGACCGCAGACGCTGGATCAAGCGATCCAGATCCAAGCGCTCGTCGAAGCGGTCTGCGAAGTCCCACATCTCGCATTCTTTGGCCCTGAGGGCGTGACAAGCGCTTTCAAAATCTTTTTTGCGGCGGACACCTTCGCCGTCGGCGTTGCCATCGGTGACGCAGATGATTTTCCAGGGACGGCGGCGGTAAACCTGGACTAGTCCGCCGAAGAAGATCGTTTCATCATCGGGATGTGCTACCACGAGAAGATTATGCTTTTTCATTGAGTCGCTCTCCCTTGGATAAGATTTTAAATATGCATGTGCGAGTTGGCAAATCGGAGCGTGAGTGGATCGACCTTGCCTGGACGTGGCTGCACCGGGAGATCGAAGTCGGGCAGAGTGTGTTCATGCCCGCGGGCGGTACTCCCACCGCGTTGTATAGGCATGCGTGCCAGATCCCTTCGCCGTTGTTAAGAACCCTGAAGCTGCTGCAGCTCGACGAGATCATCAGCGGCCCTTTGCAAGGTAACTTCCGCGCGTATCTGGAAAAGGAACTCGCGCCCTTCGTGGATCAAATTCAGTGGATCAGCCAGGGCGACGCCACGGCCGACGTTTCGATCCTGGGCGTGGGCATCAACGGACACGTGGCCTTTCACGAGCCCTTCTTGGCGCGCGACTTCACCAGCGGCTGCGTTCTCTTGAGCGACGAGATTCAGAATTATCTGGAACTGAAAGATCCGACCTGGGGCGTGACCTACGGTTGCGGAACATTCCTGAAGTCGAAGAAGATCCTGGTGCTCGCCCGCGGCGAGAAGAAGAGGCAAATCCTTCAGCGCGCGATCGCCCGGCGCGACCTGCCGATCAGCTACATCTTGGAGCATCCGAACGTCACGCTCATCACCGATTTTGAATTGTAAGTTCTAATTTTGCCAAGGAGTGGCGGGGCCTTCGAGCACGCCTTCGCTCGGCACGGTCATCGGAATCGGCGCGGGCGTCGCCGCCGGATAGCGCTCGGGCGTCTTCGTGCCTTTGTCTTTTTTCATGCCCATCCCCTGCTGCATGATGCTGGCGATCGGATTGCCGTTTTTGTCGACTTCCTGTTCGGTCTCGGCCGAGATGTGCTGACCCGGGTCGGTCACGCGGAAGTTCGGATTCGCCGTCTTGGTGTCGTTGACCGCCACGGTCGCGTCGGCCGTACCTTTGCAGTTGGAACTCATCGGATCGGGTGAGCTCAGGCCGAAGACCTTTTCGCGGAACCATTTGTACTGCGCGGGACAAGTCGCCTGAAGGGCGGAAGGCGCGTGCACGTAGGTCGCAAAGATTTCAGCGAACTCCTCGCGGTAATTGCCGTTCGGATTGTCGTGCTCGGTGCACATCTTGCTGACTTTGCACGGCGGAACTTTTTTGTCGGTGAATTCACTCTTGAACGACTTGTAGTACCCGCTTAAGCCCACCGTGTGCCCGACTTCGTGGGCGAAGTGCGTGACCGTGTTCAGGGGCGAGTCGCCTTGGTAGCATCCGGGCGCGATCTGCACGGTCGTTTGATTGGGCGTGTAGCTCGAGCACGGCATATTTTTGCTCGCTCCCGGTCGTCCGCTGCCCGGGAAGATCTGAACGGTGAGTTTGCGCATGATCTGCGGGTTGCCTTGCGCGAGGGTGGAAATGCGTTTCGCCATTCCGGCAATCATCGCGCGGCGGGTGTCGTCCAGGTTCGCGCCCGACATATTCTGAATCGTGACGTTCGCATTTTCCAAATCGTCCCGCATCGTCGCCGCGCTCGACGGAAAGCAGCTCACTCGCGCCAGATTCCCCGAAAACGCCACCTGCGCTTCGGCTTGAAATCCAAATAGAAATAGAATCGCGAGCGCGCGCATCAGGTCCTTATTTCTTTTTCGACTTTTTCGGTTCCGGCAGCTCGGGCAGGATCATCATGACATTGTCGGTCTTGTACTGATTCTTGACGATCGAGTTCGGATCCTTCTTCACGCGGTCGAGTTTCAACGCGGGCACGGCCTTCACCAAGTTTTCGGCCGTGGCGTACCATCGGCCTTGCCCGGGGTTTTCCACTTCCGTGATCTCGAATACGTTCTCTTTTTGCAAATACGCTTCAATTTCCACCAAGGTGTTGGCGTCCATCGGCACCTCGGCGAGCTGCGCGTTTGCGGCGATGGCCGCCGCGAAAAGACTGATCGAGAAAATAATTTTCATCGTGATGTTCATGCTACTTCGCTCCTCTTGCGCCGCTTTCATCATCCTGCGAGCCGGCCGGGTTTGTCAGCGCTTTCACTCCCGCACCCGTGATCTTAAGCG
>DAISHW010000030.1:10799-13611 GCA_036822295.1 Bdellovibrionales bacterium
GGCAGTTCTTCAGCAGCGCCAGGACTTTGGGGTGTACGCGGATGCAACCTTTCGACTTGTCGACGCCGGTGGGATTCGGCGGATTGCGCAAGAATACGGTGTGAAAGACTTTACCGCCGCCGCTCGCGCCCATGCCCGGGAAATTATTGATACCCACGCCATCTTTAACGACGGCGCCGCTGTGCAGACCGCCGATCGTTCCCGTGCCGTTGACGGTTTTGTTGCCAGCGCCGCAATCGATCACGGCGTATTTGTCGTCATAAGTCTGACCTGACATCGTGATGCGGTGTCGGCGGCAATCGACCAGCACGCTGCCGCATTTGCCACTGGCGATGGGGGCACGGCCCGAGCCATCGTTTTTGTAATCCCAAGAGGAATTGATCTGGACGGGACGCGTGCCGCCGGCGGCTGAAGAGCTCGTGGAGTGCTGGCTATTGCCAGTCCAGCTATTGGATCCACCGCCACCGCCAAAAATGCCACGGAACAGGGATTCAAGGATGCTCATCTTCGAGCTATCCGAGGGCTTCTGAGTCCGGGGTTGCTGTTGGGTCGTCGAAAAGCGATTGTACGGAGTCGCGGTGGACGTCTGATGCTGCGATTGAACTTGGGCGTAGGCACTGGCGGAACTCATCGCGATCAAACAAAACAGTGTCTTAAAATGAAACACGTATTTCTCCTGGTCATACCTGAGCTTTGCAAACCGGCGTCCTACCAGCTAGCGATGTATGCGATTTGCCCTGCTAAAATATTAACACGCGTCCATAAACTATCGAACTAGACCCCGGTCTAGAAGCCGCGGAACTCGAAATTACCGACCAGTAAGGTTTTAAGAGCTTTTCAATATAAAAAAAGCCCGGTTCATCACCGGGCTTTTCAAATTCCATTTTAAATTTGGAATCGCGAATCGCTTAGTAGCTGGTTGCTTAGTAACGACCGCCGCCGCCACCGCCGAAGCCGCGCGGGCCACCACGACCGCCGCCGCCGCCGCGACCGCCGCCACCTTCACGGGGAGCTTGCGGACGAGCTTCCGAAACCGTCATGTTACGACCGCCCATGGGCTGACCGTTGAACTTTTCGATTGCGGCGTTCGCTTCTTCGTCCGAAGACATTTCGACGAAGCCGAAGCCTTTGCTGCGGCCCGTGTCGCGATCCGTGATCACGCGAGCCGATTCCACTTTACCGCATTCCGAGAACTGGCTCTCAAGAGCCGCGTCGTCGATCGAATACGGAAGGTTACCTACGTATAGTTTTTTGCCCATTTCTTATCTCTCCTCTTTCTCTTCTTTTCTTTGTGCTGTGCTGGCCGAACTTACAACCACCGCGAGAAAGACTGAAAGAGCACCATGCACTTCGCTTGAACTCTGCGGAGAATCGGATCCAAAAAACACTGGTGCCAGAGTACCGCAGAAGACGTAAATTATTCAAGTGGAATCCCCTATGGGCAGGGGCTTTGGAGGAATTACTCGTCGTCTGAACGTCGGACAATGCTGCGCTGGTTTTGTTTCAAAACCTTCTTACGCATCCGGATATTTTGCGGCGTGACTTCGATCCATTCGTCCTGCTCGATCCATTCAATACAGCGCTCCAAAGTCATGTCGCGCGTTCCCTTCAGCGCTTGGTAATGATCCGAGCCCGCGGCCCGTACGTTGGTGAGCTTTTTCTCTCGAACCGGGTTTACGTTAAGATCGTTTTCTTTATTGAATTCCCCAATGATCATGCCCTCATACACCTCGACTCCAGGTTTAATGAACATTAAACCTCGGTCGTCTAGATTGAGCAGCGCGTATTCGGTGGCGAAGCCGTCGCGATCGGCGATCAGGGCGCCGTTGGCGCGGTGGAGCATCTCGCCTTTCCAGTCGGTGTAGCCCGTCATCTGAGAGCTAAACAAACCTTCGCCCTTCGTGGCGGTCAGGTATTTTGTACGCATTCCCAGGAGACCGCGCGTCGGAATGTCGAACTCCAAACGGGCGCGATTCTGCGATCCGCCAGGGCCAGAATGTGTTCCGATGGCCTCGTACGACATCAAAAGGCCTTTGCGCTCCTGGAACATGCGCGTCACATCCGAGGCGAATTCCTCGGGCAAATCCAGGGTGGCCCGCTCAAGCGGCTCTTCTTTTCCGTTCGGGCCCTGTCTGATCAGCACTTCGGGGCGTCCGACCATGAACTCGGAGCCTTCCCGACGCATCTGCTCGATCAGAATCGCGAACTGAAGCTCCCCGCGACCCAAGATGCGGAATTGATCGGGGCTGCTGGTTTCCTCGAAACGAACGGCGACGTTGTGGCGCACTTCACGCAGCAGGCGCTCGCGTAATTTTCGCGACTGAACCGCATCGCCGTCGCGACCCGAGAAGGGGGCCGTGTTCACGGAAAAGATCATTCCCAGCGTGGGCTTGTTCACTTCGATGCGCGGCATGCGCGCGGTATTTTCGGCGCCGCCGACGGTGTCGCCGATCTGGAAATTCTCGGAGCCGCCGACCACGCCGACATCGCCGGCGCCGAGCTCCTTCACTTCGACCTGTTGCAGGCCCGCGTAACGGAAGAGCTTGGTGACGTTGAAGCCTTCGGTCACCGGTTCGCCTTTTTCATTCACGCCGAATCTGTAGGCGCGCTGACCCACCGCGAGCGATCCGGACATGATGCGACCGATCGCCAAACGGCCCACGAAGTCCGACCAGCCCAAATTGGCCACGGCCATTTGGAACGAGTCTTCACTGCCGGGTTTGGGCGGAGCGATCGTTTCGACGATCAAATCGTAAAGCGGCTGCAGCGAGCCTTTTTTGGCGCCCGAGATCAAATCGGGAACTTCCTCGGG